>CAYUZD010000331.1:1494-3881 GCA_964449475.1 uncultured Nitrospirales bacterium | reverse complement strand
CATCCAGTATACCCAATGAATGCTTGCCTCAGGCTTGCAGCGACGAGATCACGACACGGTTCTCGGTGGGTTATAATCAGAGTGTCTGATCGGTTATGCATAGGGTCTAGGGAGCGAAAGATGACGGATCGCGGAAATCAATTGCTTCGAGACGCGCTTGAATTGCCGCCCGCGGAGCGAGCCGAACTCGCCGAACGGATGTTGAACAGCCTCGATTCGGTTTCGCAGCGGGAAATTGACGCCGCGTGGGCCGCGGAAGTCGAGGATCGCATCGATGCCTACGATCGAGGAGAAATGCCGACAATTCCCGCCGAAGAGGTCTACAGGAACTGGCGTAAACGTCTCGGCCAATGAGGGTCGAGTTCCTGGCGGCCGCCACTGCGGAGTTCGACGAAGCCGCCGCCTTTTACGCTTCCGAAGAGCCGGAACTCGGCGAACAGTTCTCTGAGGAAGTCCATCGAACGATCCGGCGCATCATTGAGTATCCAGACGCATGGACACCCATTTCACGTCGCACGCGTCGCTGTCGTACAAGAAAGTTTCCGTATGCCATCATTTACCAAGTGCGCGGCAACACCTTACTGATCGTGGGAGTGACCCACATGCGGCGCTCTCCAAATATCTGGAAACGCCGTCTCCCGCGGGGCGAGCGCTGAATCGTCAGAGATTCAATCGGCTTTCTTCACGTATAATCCCGCACTCAAACTGCAGGAATCCATAGACATGCCCGCTATAAAATCCTTACCGCCGCGCAGCAAGGTGAAAGCCGCCGACACCTGGGACCTCTCCCCGCTCTTCAAAAACGACGCCGCGTGGCACGCCGCCTACAAGAAACTCGAGAAGATGGTTCCCGGCTATCTCAGGTTCCGCGGCAAACTCGGCCAGTCCGCGAAGACCGTCCGCGCGTGTTTCGATTTCGACGTCCGGTTCGGGAAACTCAGCGAGACCATCGGCTCCTACGCCTTCCTCAAGCAGTCTGAGGACGTCGCCAACAGCACCTACGCCGGCATGGTCCAGCAGTTCACCTTCCTCGCCACCCGCGCCTCGGAGGAAGCCAGTTACATCGCGCCGGAACTCCAGGCGCTACCCAAAAAGAAACTCGACGCCTACCTCCGCGCACCCGAACTCAAACCGTTCCGCCTCGCGCTCGAGCGCTTGATCCGCTTCAAGCCCCACGTCCTCTCGCAGAACGAGGAGCGCCTCCTCGCGATGCAGGGCCAGGTCGCCGGGTCCGCCGGCCGCATCTTCTCGCAGCTCACCGACGCCGACATGAAGTTCGGCACGGTCAAGGACGAAACCGGCACGGAAATCGAGCTCACCCAGGGCTCCTTCCGCGTATTTCTCGAATCGCGCAAGCGCTCCGTCCGGCAGGAGGCCTTCGAGAAGTTCTACGCCGTCCTCGACGGACACCGCAACGCGCTCGGCGCCTCGCTCAGCTCGTCCGTGCTCCAGGACGTCTACGTCGCCCGCGCCCGCAACTACCCCAGCGCGCTCGACGCCGCGCTCTTCCCCGACAACGTGCCCGCCGCCGTCTACACCAACCTCGTCAAGACCGTCCGCGCGAACATCGGTACCGTCCACCGCTACCTCGCGCTACGCAAGCGCGTCCTCAAACTCAAGGAAGTCCACCACTACGACACGTATTGCCCTCTCGTCGATCTCCCCAAGTCGCACCTCGCCTACGACAAGGCCGCCGCGATGGTGTGCGACGCCGTTCGCCCGCTCGGCGACGCCTACGCCAACACGCTCCGCGAAGGACTCGTCCGCGCGCGCTGGGTCGATCGCTACGAGAACAAAGGCAAGCGCTCCGGCGCATTCTCCGGCGGCGGGTTCGAGGGGCCGCCCTACATCCTGATGAACTACAAGCCCGAAATGCTCGACAGCATGTTCACGCTCGCGCACGAGGCCGGCCACTCGATGCACACCTACTACAGCGCGCGGAACCAGCCCTTCCAGTACTACAACTACACCATCTTCGTCGCCGAAGTCGCCTCAACCTTCAACGAACAGATGCTCTCCAAGTACATGCTCGAGCGCGCGAAGGACAAGAAGGTCCGAGCGCAACTCGTCTGCCGCGAAATCGACGAAATCCGCGGCACCATCGTCCGCCAGACCATGTTCGCCGAGTTCGAAAAAGTGACCCACGAAGTCGCCGAGCGAGGCGAACCGCTCACCGTCGAGCGGCTGCGCAAAGAGTACCGCGCGCTCCTCGAGGCGTATTTCGGCCCCGGTTTCACCATCGACGAAGTCCTCGACCTCGAAGGCATGCGCATCCCGCACTTCTACCACGCCTTCTACGTCTACAAATACGCCACCGGCCTCAGCGCCGCCATCGCGCTCAGCCAGGCCGTCCTCAACGGCGCCGCCGCCGAACGCGACCGATACCT
>CAYUZD010000331.1:0-1394 GCA_964449475.1 uncultured Nitrospirales bacterium | reverse complement strand
TCCTGGTTCAGGTACACGTTCACGAACCGGCGAATCTCGCCCTTGTCGTCGCACAACCGCGCCTTCAACCCGGGATACTTCGTCTCCAGGTCCGACACAACGTCCCCAATCGTCTTGCCGCTCGCCTCCACCGTGTCCTGTTCCTTCGTCAGACTGCGCAGCGGCGTCGGTATCAACACTTTCACGGCCATCGGTCGCTCATCCTCTCCATCCGCCCCTCGGGCGGGTTCTCAAAAATCGTTGCCCTCATAATCCTGCCACGGTTGGTGGGGCAGGCGTCCCCGCCTGCCCGCGCACACCCACACCTACGCGCTCGCGAGCGCCCGCTCCGCCGACTTCGTCTTCCCGTTCGACGCGCCCTCGATCTCGCCATACAACCCGTCGAACGCCGCCAGATTCGGCGCGATCGCCGTGTGCGTCGTGAACTGGCCTTCGAGGCACTCCTTCGTCTTCAGGCCGTTCCCCGTGATACACAGCACCGTCGTACCCGACGTGTCCAGCTTCCCGCTCTCGATCAGCCGCTTCGCCGCCGCCACGGTCACGCCGCCCGCCGTCTCCGCGAAGATCCCCTCGGACTCCGCCAGCATCCGGATCGCCGCCACCGTCTCCGCGTCCGTCGGGTTCTCCGCGAACCCGCCCGAATCCTGGATGCAGTGCGACGCGTAGTACCCGTCCGCGGGGTTCCCGATCGCCAGCGACTTCACGATCGTCTCCGGCTTCTCCACCGGACGGATCAGGTCGATTCCCTTCTTCACCGCCGCCACGATCGGCGAACACCCTTCCGCCTGCCCGCCGTAAATCCGCACCGGCGTGTCCTCGACGAATCCCAACTTCTTGAACTCGCCGAACGCCTTCTCAATCTTGCACATCAGCGACCCGCTCGCCATCGGCACCACGACGTTGTCCGGCAGCCGCCATCCCAACTGCTCGGCAATCTCGAACCCCATCGTCTTGCTGCCCTCGGCGTAATACGGCCGCATGTTCACGTTCGCGAACGCCCACTTGTACTTGTCCGCCACCTCGCTGCACAGCCGGTTCACCTTGTCGTACGGCCCATCAATCGGGATCACATTCGCCCCGTACACCTGCGACCCCAGAATCTTTCCCGGCTCCAGGTCGCACGGGATAAACACGAAACACTCCAGCCCCGCCGACGCCGCGTTCGCCGCCACCGAGTTCGCGAGGTTCCCCGTGCTCGCGCACGCCACCGTCTTGTACCCGAACTCCTTCGACCGCGACAGCGCCACGCTCACCACGCGGTCCTTGAACGACAGCGTCGGATAACACACCGTGTCATTCTTCACGTAAAGCTCGCCCTTCACCCCCAACTGCTTCGCCAGCCGGTCCGCCTTCACCAGCGGCGTGAACCCCACCTGCCGGCCCACCGTCGGCTC
>CAYUZD010000330.1:0-3885 GCA_964449475.1 uncultured Nitrospirales bacterium | reverse complement strand
GGCTGGTCTACGGCGGACACGTCATTTCCGTCGCGCGCGCGATGCAATACGACGGGCTCGAGAACGCGGAGCGCATCCTCGGGTGGAACAGCGGCACGCACGCGAACCCGACGCATGCCGGAGACACGATCTACGCCGTGACCGACGTGCTGGAGAAGCACACGACCTTCGCGAAGCGCGGTGGGCTCCTGCGGCTGCGGCTCTGGGCGGTCAAGAACCACGATCCGCTGCGCGAGGGGTTCGATCTGCACAAGACCGAGTCCGGCGGGCGGACGACGTATCATCCGAACATTGTGCTCGACCTCGATTACTATGCGTTCGTGCCGAACCGGACCGCGGCGCAGATTGCGGCGCAGAAGTCCGGCGGATGAGCGCGCTGCCCGACAAGGCGCTGGCGCGGTGCCGCACGCACCTCGACGAGATTACGCGGTCGCTCCGGCGGCTGACGCACGGCGGCGAGCGGATAGACGATTACCAGGTGCCGACGCGGCGGCTGGCGAACATGGTTACGCGATACGAAGCGACGAAGGCGCTCGCGGAGTACGCGCACTCGATTCATTCGACCGGCGGCGCGGCGCGCCAGTGGCTCGCGGACGTGGCCGGGAGTTGGGCGGCGGAGACGGCGCTGTCGGTCGTCGAGGGGTATTGGCTTCATGGGCTGGACTATCACATCCGGCCCGACGTGATCTCGGGCGTGGGGGACGCGGCGCTGCTCGACGCCGTGCGCGCCGGCGCGGGCGAGGTGCAATACCGGCGGATTGGGCTCGCGCTGGTCGAGTCGGGCGCGGCGAACGATCGGCCTGTACCCCACGACGCGGGTGAGGTGGCGGAACTGCGCGCGACTACGCGGCGGTTCGCGCGCGAGGTGGTTGCGCCTGAGGCGGAGCGGATTCATCGGGAAGATTTGCTCGTTCCGGCGCATTTCGTGACGGGTATGTCGGAATTGGGCTACTTCGGCATGTCGGTGCCGGAGGAATACGGCGGCGTCGGGATGTCGAACGTGATGATGGTCGTCGCGACGGAGGAACTGAGCGCGGCGTCGCTGGCATCCGCCGGTAGCCTCATTACGCGGCCGGAGATCCTGACCAAGGCTCTGCTGCAAGGCGGGACCGAGGAACAGAAACGCGCGTGGCTGCCGCGGATCGCGTCCGGGGAAATGATGGTCGCGATCTCGGTCACCGAGCCGAACATCGGATCAGACGTCGCGAGCCTGACGTGCCGGGCGGAACCGGCGACGGCCGGCGGCGTCGCGGGGTATACGCTGAACGGCGCGAAGGCGTGGTGCACGTTCGCGGGCCGCGCGGACATCCTCGCGGTGCTCGCGCGGACGGAACCCGATCCCGCGCTCGGGCACAAGGGCCTGTCGCTGTTCATCGTCGAGAAGGAACGGTTCGACGGCCACGAGTTCATCGCGCGGCAGCCGGGCGGCGGCGCGATCACGGGGAAGGCGGACGCCACGATCGGTTATCGCGGCATGCACTCGTTCACGCTGCAATTCGAAAACTATTTCGTGCCCGCCGCGAACCTCGTCGGCGGCGAGGCGGGGCGCGGGAAGGGCTTTTACTTGCAGATGGGCGGGTTCGCCGTGGGGCGGTTGCAGACCGGTGGGCGCGCGGTGGGCCTGGCGCAGGCGAGCCTGGAAGCGGCGGTCCGATACGCGAAGGAACGGCCGCAGTTTGGTTTCCCGATCGCGGAATACCAGAGCACGCAGTACGAACTCGGCAGGATGGCGGTCAAACTCGAGGCGGCCCGTCAACTGGCGTACGCGTCGGCGCGCGCGATGGACGAGTCGAGCCCGCGCGCGGCGTTGATGGCGGCGATGGCGAAGTTGCTCGCGTGCCGCGTGGCGGTCGAGGTCAGCCAGGCCGCGCAGGTGCTGCACGGCGGTTGGGGCTACGCGGAGGAGTATGCGATCTCGCGCTACGTGTGCGACGCGCTCGTGCTGCCGATTTTCGAGGGCGTCGAGCCGATTCTCGAGATGAAGGTAATCGGGCGCGGGTTGTTGGCGGAGAAGTGATGGGAAGCGCTAGACCCATAGGACCTATAGGACCTATTCGACCTATGAGGTTGTGCGGCGGATGATCATAGATTTCCGGAACATCGTCGAGGCAGTGCGGTCGCGCGCGGATGAGCACGCGGATCGTGTCGCCGTGATCGATGGCGCGTTTCGTTTGACGCACGGCGAGTTGTGGACCCGCGTGGACCGGCTGTCGAACGCGTTTATCACGGCGGGGCTGCGCAAGGGCGACCGGCTGCTCGCGTGGCTGCCGAACGTCTGCGAGGCGATCGAGACAGAACTGGCGTGTCTTCAGGCCGGGGGAGTCTGGGTCACGCTGAACGGGGCGCTCACGTGGGCCGAAGTGTCCTCCGTCATCGCGTCCACCGAGCCGCGCGTCGCGGTGATCGGCGCGGCGCTGCTCAGGAGGATACCGTCCGGCGGGATGCCGAAGGGATGCAGGGTATTCGTCGTGGGTGATGACGTTCCGCCCGGCGACTTTTTAGCGTATGAGGAGGGGTTGGCGGGGTCAGCGGCCGAACGCACGTGCGTGGACATCGGCCCCGACGATTTGTTGCGGCTGCGGTACACGTCGGGCACGACGGGCCAGATGAAGGCCGCGATGCTGGCGCACCGGACGTATCTGGCATCGCTGGAGATCCTATTGGACGAGTTGCCGCCGCTGTCGCCGGACGATCGCGTGCTGCACGCCGCGCCGCTGACGCACGCGAGCGCGGCGTACATGTACCCGATTCTGTGGTGCGGCGGGGCCAATGTGTTGATGCCGAAGTTCGAGGCGGACGCGGCACTCGAACTGATCGAGCGCGAACGGATCTCGATTCTGTTCGCCGTACCGACGATGCTGCACCGGTTAGCCGAGAACTCGTCATTCCACACGCGGGACCTTTCAAGTCTTCGCAGCGTGAGCTACGGCGCGGCGCCGACCCCGCCGGACGTGTTGCGGCCGGTGGTGGAGCGCCTGCCCGGCAAGCTGCTGCACATCTACGGGCTGACCGAGGCGCTTCACCCCGTGACGACTCTCTCGCGCGAGGAACATGTTCCGGGCAGCCCGCGGCTAGGGTCCATAGGGAAGCCGACGTGCCTATGCGAGGTGCGCGTCGCGCGCGAGGATGGGAGCGAGGCGGCCGCCGGCGACGTCGGCGAGTTGTGGGTGCGCGGTCCGGTCGCGATGGACGGGTACTGGCTCGCGCCAGGCGACAGCGCCGACGTGATGCGCGGCGGATGGATCACGACTGGAGACGTCGGGTACTGCGATTCGGATGGGTTCTTCTGGATCGTCGATCGCAAGAAGGACGTGATCATCAGCGGGGGGTTTAACGTGTACACGGCCGAGGTCGAGGCGGTGCTGTTGGCGCATCCGGCCATTGCCGAGGCGGCCGTGATCGGCGTGCCGCATCCGGACTGGGGCGAAGAGGTGCACGCGGTGATTGGGCTGAAACCGGGTGTGCGCGCAACCGAGTCGGACGTGGTTGCGTATTGCCGCGAGCGCCTCGCGGGGTACAAGACGCCCAAGGGCGTGACGGTGATGGACGCGTTGCCGCGGAACAGTACCGGGAAGGTGTTGAAGCGCGAATTGATTGGCTTGGCGGCTTCCGCGACGAAGCCAGCGTGATCGGCGTGCGAGATCCTTCGCTTTGCTCAGGATGACAAGGGCGGTGAAGCAGAATTAAGTTGGAGACTCGAATGAAATCGCTTGGGTTGAGGATTCTGGATTTTACGACGCTGTTGCCGGGGCCGTTCGCGACGATGATGCTCGCGGACATGGGCGCGGACGTGGTGCGGGTGGAGGCGCCGGGGCGGTGGGACATGGTGCGGTCGCGGCCGCCGTTCGACGACGGGGTCGCGGCGGGTCACGCGTTCCTGAACCG
>CAYUZD010000329.1:0-3893 GCA_964449475.1 uncultured Nitrospirales bacterium | reverse complement strand
GCTGGCCGAGCGCGCGGAGGCGGACCGATTCGCGGAGGTAGTCCATCGAGTAGAGATGGTCGATCCACTTCGAATCCACGGCGTTCAGCAGCGCCATTTTCTCGAGGTCATGGACGCGCTTTCGCGCGAGCTTGGCGAAATCGATGCGCGATTCGTCGCCGCCGACCTGTTGCCGGACACTCTCGCGGATGTCGTCGGCCATGACGGCTTCGCGGCGCGTGTACTCCGCCTTGATTTGCTCGATGAACGCGTCGCTCAGGGCGTCGGCCGTGCCCGACTGTGCATCCTCGATGCGGAAGTCGAACCCGAACAGCGTGCGCAGGCGTTTTAGGAGCCCGTCGAGGTCCCACTCCTCCGACGAGACGCCCTTGGGCGCGTATTCGTCCATCGTCGCAAAGACGATGTCCTCGAACATCTCGTGCAACTGCTGCGACACGTCGCGGTCCTCGATCACATCGCGCCGCATGCGATAGATGACCTCGCGCTGCTTGTTCATGACGTCGTCGTACTTGAGCAGGTTCTTGCGGCTCTCGAAGTAGTACTCCTCGACCTGGCGCTGCGCGCGCTCGATCGAACGGGTGACCATGCGCTGATCGAGCGGTTCCTCGTCCATGGCCTGGCCGCCGAGCATGTTGATGATGCGCTTGACGCGATCGCCGCCGAACAACCGCGCGACCTCGTCCTCGAGGCTGACGTAGAAGCGCGTGGTGCCGGGATCGCCCTGGCGGCCCGCGCGGCCGCGGAGCTGGTTGTCGATGCGGCGGGATTCGTGGCGCTCGGTGCCGATGATGGCCAGCCCGCCGAGTTCACGGACGCCTTCCGCAAGTTTGATGTCCGTGCCGCGGCCGGCCATGTTGGTCGCGATGGTGATCGCGTTCTTCTTACCGGCATTCGCGATGATTGCGGCCTCACGCTCGTGGTACTTCGCGTTGAGGACCTGATAGTCCTTCATCCCCTTTTTCTTGAGCTGATCGGCGAGGTGTTCGGATTTCTCGATGGAAACCGTGCCGACCAAGACGGGCCGGCCGGTTTCGTGGATGCGGTTGATTTCGTCGATGACGTAGTTGAACTTGCCCTTCTCGGACGCGAAGATGAGATCGGTTCGGTCTTCGCGGCGCATCGGCAGGTTCGTGGGCACCTGGACGACTTCGAGTTTGTAGGTGCCCATGAATTCGTTTGCTTCGGTGAATGCCGTGCCCGTCATGCCTGCGAGTTTCTTGTAGAGCTTGAACAGGTTCTGATACGAAATTGTCGCGACGGTCTGCGTCTCGAACTGCACCGCGACACGTTCTTTGGCCTCGATCGCCTGGTGCAGCCCGTCGCCGAACCGGCGGCCTTCCATAATGCGGCCGGTGAACTCGTCGATGATGACGACCTCGCCGTCGCGCACGACGTATTCGTCGTCCTTCTTGTAGAAGTGGTGCGCGCGCAGGGCCTGCTCGATCATGTGGACGACGCCGAGCGAATCGTCCGCGTAGAGATTGGCAACCCCGAGCGCCTGTTCGGCGGCGACCATGCCGTCTTCGGTGAGCGTGGCCTGGCGGTGTTTTTCTTCGAGGTCGTAGTGCTCGGTCTCGCGCAGTCGGCGAACGGCGTCATCGACCTTGTAGTAGAGGTCGGTGGGCTTCTCGGGCCGGCCTGAGATGATGAGCGGCGTGCGGGCTTCGTCAATAAGGATTGAGTCGACCTCGTCCACGATCGCGAAGTTGAGCTCGCGCTGTACGCACTGCTCGACCCGGACGGCCATGTTGTCGCGGAGGTAGTCGAAACCGAATTCGTTGTTGGTGCCATAGGTGATGTCCGCGCGGTAGGCGACCTGGCGCTCGGCTGAGCCCATGCCCTGTTGAATTAGGCCGACGGTCAATCCGAGGAATTCGAATACCGGGCCCATCCACTGACTGTCGCGGCTGGCGAGGTAGTCGTTCACCGTGACGAGATGGACGCCCTTGCCGGTGAGCGCGTTCAGGTAGAGCGGCATCGTGGCGACGAGCGTCTTGCCTTCGCCGGTGACCATCTCGGCGATTTTGCCCTCGTGGAGGACGGCGCCGCCGAGCACCTGGACGTCGAACGGCCGCATGCCGAGCACGCGCTTGGACGTTTCGCGGACGGTGGCGAAGGCTTCGGGGAGAATGTCCTCGAGGGACTCGCCGTTGGCGAGGCGCGCCTTGAACAGCGCCGTCTGGCGGCGGAGCTCCTCATTGCCCATCGCGGCGAGGCGCGCTTCATGCCCGGTGACGGCCTGGACGATGGGTTTGTAGCGCTTGTAGTCGCGTTCGCGGCTCGTGCCGAAGATGCGCCGCAGGATGGACTGGCCAAACATAACGGATTGAACTCCCGCGACTTAAGCGTGATACACTGCGGGCAGCCCCGCTGCGCAGTGAATAATACCAAACGCGGCGCGGGCAATTCGCGCGGCCTGGGGCGCGGCGCGAACGGGGATCCGCGGGTGTTGCCGTTTTACATCATCAGTCTGAGCATCGCGGCGGGCATTGTCGGGTCGTTCGCACGGCATGTTTTCACCCAGTTCGGATACATTCCGGGGTTTACGTCCGGTATCTACGTAACACTCGGCGCGGGGTTTCTGTTCGCATCGGGGCAATTGCTGTATCTGGCGGTACTTCGGACGTACCAAGCGACGCGCGCGCCGGGCGTTTATGCCACCGAGGCGTGTTCGCAGCTCGCGGCGCTGATGTTATTCCCGGCGATCCTCGATGTGCCTGTCCCGGGCCTGCCGGACAGCTTCGCGCGCCTTGCCCCGTTGGCCTATCTCGGCATGGGCACAGCAATTCACGTCGTGCTGAAATTCATGAGTTTCTACGCCGCGCTGATCGGCCCATACGATGCCACGCGCCCCATTCTCGTGTGGTTTACGCTTTCCGTGCTGTTCGGCCTGTTTGGCGTGTTCGGATTCAATGGCTGGCAGCGTTCGGTCGAGGCGGCGCGGCTGACGGTGACGAGCCCCGTCGTGACGGCCGCGGCGGGCAACCAGTATGCGCGCGCGCGGGCGATGCAGGAGGGCGCCGCGGCGTCGGGATCGATGGAACCGCGCGACGGGGCGGTGATGGCGTTGCGCTTTGCAAATATCGAACCGGGCCTGCGAGAGTCGGACGCGCTTGATCGGGTGTACGTGACGGTCACGCTTGAAGGGCGCGATTCGAAGGTGTTCCAGTCCTCCGCGGGGCTGCGCGACGACCGGTGGTCGGAAATTCTCGTGCCATCGGAATTTTTCCCGCGAAACGCGACGCAGTATCACGTGTACTGGACGCGGCAACGGGAACCCAACTGGCAGCGCATCCTCGGACTGCGTCCCATCGTCTACAACTTGCCGACCGAGCCGGGCGCCGCTCCCCCGCCGCCCGCGGAATTGTATTTCTCGGGGCCGTCGATCTACGTCGAGCGCAGTGCCGCCGTTACGGGAATGAGTCTGCTCGTGATCGTCGTCGATGGGCTTGCGGTCGATCACTTGTCGCTGTTCGGATACGGGCGCGAGGTGACCCCGTCGATCGACCGGCTGGGCGTGCGTTCGCACCTGTTCCCGAAGACGCGCGCGCCGGGCGCGGACACGGCGACGGGGATCGCGGCGATCCTGACCGGACAGGATCCGGCGGCGCTGACGCCGTCAACGTCGCAGGCGTCGTTACCGGCGAGCCTGAGCCAGGCGGGATTCGCCACGGCGGCGTTCTTCGAGTCGGACGCCACGGAACAGTTCTACGACGAACCGCTGGCGCAAGCGTTCGATGTCTTCGAGGAGCGACCGTTCCCGGACCCGGCGCTGGGCGGCGCGGACGATTCTTCGGCGACGCTCTCTCGCGTGCGCGAATGGATCGCGGATCACCGCTTCGTGCCGTTCCTGTGCGTGGTGCGGGTGCGCGCCGTGGCGCAACTGCCGCCCA
>CAYUZD010000328.1:0-3908 GCA_964449475.1 uncultured Nitrospirales bacterium | reverse complement strand
AGGCGTTGACTTTCCCCCGTCGACGCGAAGCGTGTCCGGTGATTGTAAAAGAGCGCGAGGAGGTTTTGCAATAACTGTTGACAAAAGATAATTTTTCTGCGGACACACTCAGGATTTGGCCCAATTCCTGAACGGATCTGAACGCCTGGTCGTCAAGGGTATACGGCAGCCCGTCTCGGCCGTTTCGGTAGTTCATGATTTGTTCCACGACCCGTTTGTCCGCGTTAGGTAGAGCTTCCAGCACGGCGGCTGGCGCGGTGTTAACGTTGATATGCCCGAAATTCGTGTCGCCGTCCGTGCAGAACAGGCTCTTGAGCCCGGGTGCGTCCGGGGTGCCGAACCACTGTTCTTCGGTGAACCGTTGCATTTCACGCAATTCGTCTACTGATGCAAATAACGCCTGCTGGTAGCCGCGGGTTGACGCCTCGCGGCGCTCGAGGATGTACTTGATCGTGCTGGAACCCAGGGGTTTTATGTTCTCAAGGATGTCCCGGGAGGCATGGTTGAGGGCGATCCGCCGCTCGCCATCTTCGATGCGGGCGGTGCACGAGTCCTCGGCAAACTCCTCCGGGTCAATTCCCTCGAAATAGCCTTCGGCAACGAGATCGATGGGCCGTGCCCAGCGCTGGTCGAGACCCGTGTAGCCGTATTGATGGTCGAACTGGGAAATCGTCGCGAGATGGCGAATCTCGAAGAGTCCGCGCTGGGCGGCGGCGCGCGCCATCTGCCGGGCCTGTTCGCGGTCGAGCGCGTACCACGCCATGCGCCGTTCGAGCATGGCGCGGCGTGCGAACCCGAGCGAGATGACGGAGAGGATCGCGAGAATCCACAGTACGGAGACCAGGACGAACCCGGAGCGGTCTCGTGAGGCGAATCGAAGCGGCGTCATCGCGGCCGAAATCCTGCGCTGCGGAGGAGCGACTCGGGGACGGGACTTGCCGGGACAGGGATCGTAATGGTCTGGGTGAACACGGACTGACGATCGGCCGCGAGGTTTCCCTCGTCGCGGAGCGTCAACTGAATCTCGATGCCCTGCGGGAGCATGTATTCGACGCTGGAGGTCGAGAGGATTGGCGCCGGCTTGGGCGGCACGCCGGGCAATCGCGGGACGAGTTCCGGCGCGGGCCATTCGTACAAGAGGGAGAAATCGAGTGCGTCCTGCGCGAGCACGAACGATTCCCGCCGGCCCGTGTTGATCTGTCCGGGGAGGCCCTGATCGCCTGGCGCGGGGACCGCGGGAAGCGGCGGCGTGACGAGCGCCTCGTCGCGCACGAGACATTCGACGTCATCGACTTCTGCGATGCGATACCGGACGTGGATGAGTTGCGCGCCCTGCGCGGCCTCGACGTCGAGCGGCGGCGCGAGCGTGACGAATTCGAGCGCATCGCGCTCGCCGATGAAGAGGTGCTGCGCGTTCAGCGGGATGCCGGTCAGTTCGCGCTCGAGCTGCCCGAGCGCGCGGCGGGCGTCCTGGTAGGGCGCGTAATTCGACTCGCCCGCGCGCCACGCGCGGACGGCGGTCGAGAACGTGAGGTATACGCCGCTGAGCACGAGCGCCATGAGCGTGCTCGCGACGATCAACTCGACGAGCGTGAAGCCGCGGCGCATCATGGCTGGTTCCGCCGCGGCAGCGGAGGCGGCTGCCAAAGACGTTCGGGCGGCAGCAGCGTTTCATAGGATTCGGTGAATGGAATGCCGCCGCGTTGCCACGACACGGAAACAAGTACATGGGCCAGGTAGGCCGACTCGCGCGGGATCTCGAGCGGCCGCGAGGTCTCCCCTTGCGGCGGCGGTTTGAGCGGCGTGGCCGGCAGCGGTGGATCGACGCGCCGGACGGTCCATTGCCATGCGAATCGCGCGTCGGGACCGTCGAACTGTCCCGCCTTCGAATCCTCCGTGAGCAGCGGCTGGAGCAACAGCCGATTGGCGACCGAATCGAGCAGGAACCGGGCGCGCGTGAAGTCCTGCGCCTGGCCGCGGGTGCGGATGGCTTCCTGGATGGTGCGATGAATCGCGAACGCGCCGGCACTGAGGACGACGAGGGCGACGGCGGTCTCGACGAGGATGTATCCGGCGGCGGCGCGTCGCAGGAAGCGCAAGTGACGGTGGCGGCGATTGCTTGGGACGAGATTGCTTCGTCGCACAACCCGCTCCTCGCAATGACGGTGCTGAAATCGCATTGGTGCTACTCGGGCTGGACGAAAACGACGCGGGTGCCGGTCGTTTCGATGGTGTACTCGCGGTTCCGGTCGCGCGCGTCGGCCAGGACGACTTCGCCGACGTCGGTGGCACCGTTCGGATAGAAGGCGAGATAGTCGGCGCCGCGCGACCCGTCGCGGCCCTTCACGCGCGAGATGGTGAGCCGGTCCGGCACGGCGACGATTTCACCTTCAATCGTGCCGACGGTGTTGAAATCTTCCTTCGATTCGAAGGGCGCGTGGGCGACCCAATAGCTGTTTTTCTTCGTGTCGAAGTAGACGCGGTACTCGATCACGTGGTTCACGGCGCGTTCCTGCGTGGCCTGAATCTCGGCAAAGAGATCGCGCGCGGCGTGGTCGGCGCGGGCCGCGCCGAGGCTGCCGCGGAACACGGGTGTGACGGACATGGCCATGATCGCGAGCAGCGTCACGACGATGACGAGTTCGATGAGCGAGAACCCAGCGCGCGAGCGAGTCATGGTCCGGCGGCTACTCCTGCGCCGTGGTCCCCTGGGTGAGCCACGGGGCGACGTCGTCGGCCGTGCCGCGCGCGCCGTCGGGGCCCATCGAGAAGATATCGTACGAGTCGCGGTGGTGTTCGCCCGGGACGATGTAGACGTAGGGGTTACCCCACGGGTCATTGTTGAGTTCGCGCAGGTACTTCTTCGACCCGCTGACAAGGGCATCGAGCGTCTTGGGGAACTGGTCGTTGTGCTCGAGCGCGAAGATGTCGATCGCGCTCTGGTAGGTCTTGATGTCGCCGAGCGCGGACCGGATCTTGGCGTCGCGGGCCGTGCCGCGGAGGTTGAGCGTGACCATGCCGGCGAGCACGGCGATGATTACGGTGACAAGGATGAGTTCGATGAGCGTAAACCCGGACTGGTTGTTTCGGTAGTTCCGTTTCTCGTTCATGAGAGTTTCCCTTCAGCGTACCTGCGAACTGAGTGTCAACATGGGCAACAGCATGGCCACGACCAAAAACCCGACGACAACGCCCATCACGACGATGATGACGGGCTCCATCAGCGCGGTGACGGCCTTGACCGCGCGGTCCACTTCGACGTCGTAGGCGTCGGCGAGGCGCTTGGTGACCTCGCCGAGGCGGCCGCCCTCTTCGCCGACGGCGAAGATGTTCACGACGAGCGGCGGGAAGTGCGCGCACTTGCGCAACCCCTCGCTGATCGAGCCGCCTTCGCTGACGGCCGCGTGGACGCTAAGCACTTCGGCGCGGATGACGGTGTTGCTGAGCGTCTCGGCCGTAATGCGCAGCGCGGTGAGCACGGGCACGCCGTTGTCGAAGAGCGTGCCGAGCGTGCGCGCGAACTGGGCCATCTGGTAACGCTGGACGAGGCCGCGGATGAGGGGGATGCGGAGCCAGAGCGCGTCGAGCGCGGCGCGGCCCGCGGGCGATTTCCGGTAGGCCTGGAAGCCGAAGACCGCGGCGCCCAGCGCCAGCAGCACGGCCCACCAGTACGACCCCATGAACCCGCTGATCGCGATGACCATCAGCGTGACCGTTGGCAGTTTCGCGTCGAAATCGTTGAAGACCTCGACGAAGTTTGGGAACACGAACGAGACGAGGATGAAAACGGCGGTGAAACTGACGACGGTGAGGAACGCGGGATAGATGAGTGCGGAGACGGCCTTGCCGCGGAGTTCCTCGTCCTGCTCGCCGAACGACACGATGCGCCAGAGCGAGTCATCGAGCAT
>CAYUZD010000327.1:2718-3911 GCA_964449475.1 uncultured Nitrospirales bacterium | reverse complement strand
CATGCGGGTGTTGTTGACGGGCGGCGCCGGATTTCTCGGTTCTCACTTTTGCGACCGGCTGCTGCGCGACGGCCACGAGGTGATCGCGCTCGACAGCCTGATCACCGGCCGAATCGAAAACATCCAGCACCTGCTCGACCATCCTGCTTTCCGGTTCATTCAGCAGGATGCATGCGACCCATATCCGGTGGACGGCGCGGTGGATCGCGTGCTGCATCTCGCATCGCCTGCCAGTCCGCCGGACTTTCGCCGGATCCCGTTTGAGACGCTCCGCGCGGGTTCCTTTGCGACGCACGCGGCGCTCGAGTTCGCGCGGGAGAAGGGCGCGCGATTCCTGCTCGCCAGCACATCGGAGATTTACGGCGACCCGCCGGCGGAGCATCATCCCCAGAAGGAAGAGTACTGGGGCAACGTGAACTCGATTGGCGAACGCAGCGTGTACGACGAGGCGAAGCGGTATGCCGAGGCGGTCACGATGGCGTATCACCGGGAATACGGACTTGAGACGCGCATGGTGCGGATTTTCAATACCTATGGACCACGGATGCGCGCGGACGATGGCCGGGTCGTGACCAATTTCATCAGCCAGGCGCTGCGGAACGAGCCGTTGACGTTGTACGGCGGCGGCGACCAGACGCGCAGTTTCTGTTTCTGTTCGGATCTGATTGAGGGCATTTATCGGCTCGTCGAGTCGGACGAGGTGATGCCGGTGAATATCGGCAACCCCGGCGAGTTCAAGGTGCGGGAACTGGCGAAGATCGTGATCGAGATGACGGGCAGCAAGAGCAAGATGGTCGAGGTGCCGCTGCCGTACTCGGACGACCCACGCCAGCGCAAGCCGGATATTTCGAAGGCGAAGCGCATTCTGGGTTGGGAACCGCAGGTCCCGCTGCGCGAGGGGCTCAAGCCGACAATTGAGTACATGCGCGGCGAGGTGCTCGTCGAGAGCTGATCGCGACGCGGTTGGATTACTCTTCCGCGAAGTGGCAGGATCGGGAGACAGCGTATGCTCGAGATGAAACCGTCCTGCGAGAAGTGCGCGAAGTTGCTCGCGCACGAAGACGCGGCGTTCATTTGCAGCTACGAGTGCACGTTCTGTCCGGACTGTACTGCGGCGATGTCCAACCGTTGCCCGAACTGCCGGGGCGAACTCGTCTCCCGGCCGCGCCGCAAATCCCGCACGGCGACGGCGT
>CAYUZD010000327.1:0-2618 GCA_964449475.1 uncultured Nitrospirales bacterium | reverse complement strand
GTCTTGTCGTTCAGGCGATCGTCCACGAACTCCATGTTGATGCGGCGCGGCGTGCCGTCCGCGTCGCGCCACTCCCAGACGTATTGTGTCGTGACCGATCCCGCGCCGTCCTCGAGCGTCAGCGTCGCGACGCCCTCGCGGCCGAACTGCTGGACGATATCCTGGTAGCTGGCGCCGAGCGCGGCGGCGTCGAACGCGTCCACCGGGATAGGTGCCGTCGCGGGGTCTACAACGGCGGCGGGTGCCGGCGTTGCGGCAGGTTCCGGCACGCGGATGCCGGCGGTGATGAGGGCTTCGCGCGTGGCCTGCGTGTTGCGCGCCTGGTCGCGGACGCTTTCGACCATCTCGGAACGAATTGCGGAGATCTCGTCGCGGTGTTCCGACCGCAGGCGTTCGAGTTCGGTCTGGTACTGGTCGTTCAGCGTCTGCTGTGCACTGCGCTGGCCGACGAGGTAGGCGAGCGGAATGCCCATCACGCTGACGACGAGCGTGATCATCAACGATGCGAACGTCTTTTGCACGGTGTCCCCCTTCCGCGCGGATGGAATCGGCATGCAGTACGGAGGCGGCGCGAGGCCCCCGGATTCCCCGCAAACTGCGACATCGCGAGTCGCGGCCTCATTATGGGGCACGCGGCGCGGCGGGCACAACCGCACCCTTTCGCTACGCTTGATCGCATGCATCGCCTATACTAAGCGCGCCACGTGGGGCACTGGGGGAGCGACATGGGGAACGTCACGCAGGAACGCCGTCAACTGGTCCGTCGCAAGTCGGACCGCGAACTCTTCGAGCTAATTGAGAAGAAGACGGGGGTCAAGCCCGGCGACCTCGTGCGCGAGCGGAAGATTCGCCGCGCGATCCGCCATACCTGCAAGGCCGTGATCAACATCGACGTGAAGCATTCCGTCGGCGAGACGGGCCACTGGGAGACGGATCGGCACGACATCAAGGCGCGCGTGCTCGATTTGTCCGAGGGCGGCGCGAGCCTGTTCTGCAAACACGATCTGCGTCAGGGGACGAAGTGCCGCGTGTCGATCAAGTTGTTTGACGGATCGAGCGTGGAGGCTGCGTCGGAGATTCGATGGTCGTCGCACAAACCGCAGAAGGACGGCTACGCGATCGGCGTGCAGTTCCTGCAGATGGACGACATGAACCAGCGAAGGCTGAGGACGTTTCTGACGGAGCTGGACAACACGGTGGGATTGGGTGAGGAATAGAGCGCGATTCGACGAATGGCCGGCCCTGCTGATTCAGATGACGAAATCACTTGGCAGGAATCTCGCGATTTCTTGATCTTCATGACGTTGCCCGTCGGAATGATTTGTGCAGTCGGTGCGACGTTCAGCTTCATGTTGTACGGTGTCGGCGTATTCACTACTTCTTACCCGCACTACGGCGGTTACGTCGCAGTCTTCAAGTGGATCTCATACATCGGGATCACCTTCTTAATTGGTGCACTCTCGAATTTCGCGCGTCGGTCTCGCAAAGAGTACTCATCGCAGCTAATACGGATTGAACACGTGGCCCTAATCCTGATTGCGCTGTGTGTGTTCTTCGTCGCGGCCAGCCTATACATTGACCATTTCGTGATTGGCACGCGCTTCACTTCCCAAGTTGTAGGTGTGTTGTTCATGGGAGTCCCCGGGGCGATGCTTCTCTATGCGAAACGTCAAAGCACAGGGAGTGGAGATCCATCGGTTTCCCAGAGCGATTGAGAGCGTTCCAGGCAGACCTCGGACAACGGGGTTAGGCTCGGAGGGGAGTATCGGTCTGCGATGTTGAACGTCCTCGCTAACGGCGGCGCTTGGTTGATGAGATTCCCGCCTTCGCGGGAATGACAATCGAGCGCGCGGAGTGATTGCCTACTCAAATTTCAGCAGGTGATAGTTCTTCTTGCCGGTTCGCACGACGGCGATGGAACCGGCGACGAGTGTCTGGTCGGTTATCTTGGTGTCGGCGGCGTCGATGCGCTGGTTGTTGACGTAGAGTCCGCCATTCTCGATGAGGCGGCGGGCTTCGCCCTTGCTCTTGAACACGCCGGCCTCGACGAGCACTTCCACCAGCGCGCGTCCAGCGGCAAGCGTGGATTTCGGCAGCTTCGCGCTGGGCATGTCGGAGAAGATGTCTTCGAGCGTGGCGGCGTCGAGGCCGTCCAGAGAACCGCCGAACATCGCCTGGCTAGCCTTGCGCGCGTCCGCGAGCGCGTCGCCGCCGTGTACGAGTTCGGTCATCTCGACCGAGAGCACCTTCTGCGCGGCGCGTTCCTGCGGCGCGTGTTGCACGGCCTTCGCGAGGTCGTCGATCTCCTCGTGCGAGAGGAACGTGAAGTATTTGAGGAACTTCACGACGTCCGCGTCGGCCGTGTTGATCCAGAACTGGTAGAACTTATACGGCGAGGTGCGCACGGGGCTCAACCAGACCGTTCCCGATTCCGTTTTGCCGAACTTGCCGCCGTCGGACTTCGTGACGAGCGGCAGGGTCAGGCCATAGGTCTCCGCGTTGCGTACGCGGCGTGTGAGATCCATGCCCGCGACAATGTTGCCCCACTGATCGCTACCGCCGATCTGCAGCCGGCACTTGTATTCGTCGTAGAGCTGCATGAAGTCGTAGGCCTGCAG
>CAYUZD010000326.1:2462-3918 GCA_964449475.1 uncultured Nitrospirales bacterium | reverse complement strand
GTCCAGTTCTGCGCGCCGCTGATCGGCCCGCCGGTCTTGTCCAGCATCACGACGTAGCCCGGCAGGTCCTCGTTCTCCGACCCGAGGCCGTAGTTCACCCACGACCCCAGCGACGGGTGCCCGCCCAGGATGCGGCCCGAGTTCATCATCAGCATCGCGGACCCGTGGATCGGCGAGTCGGCCGTCATCGACTTGATGAACGCGATGTCGTCCACGCACGTCGCGACGTTCGGGAACAGGTCGCTCACCCACGCGCCCGACTGGCCGTACTGTTTGAAATTCCATTTCGGCCCGACGATGCGGCCCTCGTTGCGATGCCCGCCGCGGCCGAAGGTCTTCACCTTGATGGTCTGCCCGTCGTACTTCGCGAGCTCGGGCTTGTGGTCGAAGGTGTCCACGTGGCTCGGCCCGCCGTACATGAACAGGAAGATGCAACTCTTCGCGCGCTGGTTGATCATCGGCGGCTTCGGCGCAAGCGGGTTCGCGAACGGCGTCACGCCGTCCGCCGCGAACGCCTGAGACCCGAAAAATCCCTCGCGTGAGAGCATCCCGGTCAGCGCGAGCGACGTGAACCCGCCGCCGATCGTCCGCAAAAACTCGCGCCGCGTCCGCCCACAGAACGAATTCACCGGCCTGTGCACTTTGTCATTCGCCATGTCGCCACCTCACCGCAATCGTGTCGTCCTGTGCCGCCGTGTCATCCTGAGCGCAGCGAAGGATCTCGCGCACCCGCGATCTCGCTCTACTCTCACTCCAGATACACAAACTCGTTCAGGTTCAACAACAACAAACAGAACCGCTCCAACGCCGTCTCCGCCGAAACTCCGTCCACGTGCTGCAACTCCCGCATAAACTGCACGCCGCGCGCGATCTCCTCCGTCGCGGCCGGTCGCGACGTGACCAGTTCGAACCCCGCGCGCACGCGCGCTTCGTCGTCTTGCGCCGACGCGCGCAGCCGCTCCGCGAGCAACGCCGCCTGCTCGTGCGCGAACTGGCTGTTGAGCATGTTCAGCGCCTGCGTCGGCTGCGTCGTGCTGAATCGGACGGGACAGCTGAACTGCGGGTCCGCCTGGTCGAAGTCCGTAAAGATCGGCATCATCAGCGACCGCTTCACGTGCACATAGATGCTGCGCCGCGCGGCCTCCTCCGGCGTGGACTTGCCCCACATGCCCGACGACTCGAGCATCGCGTTCATTGACGAGGTCTTGACGACTTCCTCGGGCAGTTGCGGGTAAACGCCCGGCCCGTGCATCGCAAGGTTGAGCGTCCCGCTCGCCGCGAGCACGGAATCGCGGATTTCCTCCGCAGTCAGGCGCCGCATGTCGAACCGCCACAACAGGCGGTTCTCGGGGTCCTTCGCGAACGCCGCGGGGTCGGACTGGGAAGACATCTGGAACGCGCGCGAGGTCAGCAACAGCCGGTGCATGTGCTTTACCGACCACCCGGACCGCACGAA
>CAYUZD010000326.1:0-2362 GCA_964449475.1 uncultured Nitrospirales bacterium | reverse complement strand
GGATCCTTCGACAGCGACTTGCGGAAGTTCGCGTTTCGCGGCGCCCAGCCCACGGAGAGCCGGGGCGGACCCTGCTTCACAAAAAACTCCAGCCAGAACGCCGCCGGCCCGGGCTTGAGCGCAATATTGCCCTCGTCGCGGCGCGGCGCGGGCCCGCGGTGCGCGACGACCTCCTGGCCGTTCACGAGCAACCGGAACCCGCCGTTCGCGTCGATCGTGAACGCGTACTCGCCTTCGAGTTCGACGTTGAGCGTGCCCTCGTACACGAACCCTATCGCGTCGGGACGCGATGCCGGCGCAGTGGTAATGAAGTTGTGATCGAGCCGGCCGGTCTCTTCCGGTTTGATCATGTCGAAATCGGGCAACGTGTCCCACTCGCTACGGTAGAACCGGTAATGAAGGTCTTCGAGCACCGGCGTGCCCGTGTCCTTGCCTTCCAACAGTTCCGGCTTTTTCTTCGCGAGCGACGCCTTGAACTCCTCGAGCAATTCGTTTTGTTCGCGCGCGATCTGGAATTCCTCCTCGCGTTTCTCGCGCACCTTGCGCTCGTACTCCCGCTGTTCGTCCGGCGGCAGGATGCTGCGGAGGATGCCGTTGCCGTCAGTGCGGTCCATCGGTTTGAGGCCCTGGAAAAACGCGAGGAACCGGTAGTAGTCCGCCTGCGGGATCGGGTCGAGCTTGTGTCCGTGGCACCGCGCGCAGCCCATCGTCACGCCGAGAAACACGCGCGACGTGGTGTCCACGATATCGTCCAGTCCGTCGTACCGCGCCTGCAGCGGGTCTGCCGGTTCGTCGTCCCACAGGCCCAGGTAGTAGTAGCCCGTCGCCGTGATCGCGCGGCCGTCTGGGTCGTCGAGTTCGTCGCCCGCGAGTTGTTCCTTCACGAAGCGGTCGTACGGCGTGTCCGCGTTGAATGCGTCAATGACATAGTCGCGGTACCGCCAGATGAACGGCTTGTTGCTGTCTCGCTCATACCCGTTCGAGTCGGCGTAACGCACGAGGTCGAGCCAGTGCCGGCCCCAGTGTTCGCCGTACTGCGGAGACGCGAGCAGACCGTCCACGAGTTTCTCGTATGCGCCGGGCGCTGGATCGTTCACAAACGCCTCGACCTGTTCCGGACTCGGCGGCAACCCCGTCAGCGTGTAGTACACGCGCCGCGCGAGCGCGTGTTTGGACGCCGGCGTCGCGGGTTTCAGGCCCGCGTCGCGCAGTTTGGCGTACACGAACGCGTCGATCGGGTTCGCGGACCATGCCTGATCGTCCACCGCGGGCACCGCCGGCCCGGACACCGGCCGGAACGCCCACAGTTCCGGCGACTCGCGCGTCAGTCCGTGCAAGAGTGGCGGATCGATCGGTTCCGTCTCGCCGCCGGGCCACGGGATGCTCTGTTTGACCCATTCCGTCAGCGCGTCGATATCCCACTGCTGCAATTTGCCGGTCGGCGGCATCTGGTGGTTCTCGTCACGCCAGGAAATCATGCCGAGCAGAACACTCTTCGCTGGGTCGTCGAAATTGACGACGGGCCCGCGATCGCCGCCGCGCAACACACCACCGCGCGACGTAAGCATCAGCCCGCCCTGGATCTCGGTCTCCGCACCGTGACATTTGAAGCAGTTCTCTTCAAGGATGGGCTGCACTTCTTCTTCGAAAAAAGTCGCGGCCTCCTCCGAGATGCCCGACTGCGCCTGCGTGATTCCGCAGAGCAACAATGGGAGGGCGAGCGTCCTCGCGAGCCGCGCCGCTGCGTTTGCCTTCACCGTCAACACCATAGCCTGCTACGCCAGAATGTCCTTCACGACAACCCCGTGCACATCGGTCAAACGCATGTCGCGCCCGCCGAACCGGTAGGTCAGCTTCGTGTGGTCGAACCCCAGCAGGTGCAGCATCGTCGCGTGCAGGTCGTGGATCTCGATCTTGTTTTCGACGACCTTGTAGCCGAATTCGTCCGTCGCGCCGTAGACGATGCCGGGTTTCATCCCACCGCCCGCCATCCAGATCGTGAAACCGAACGGGTTGTGGTCGCGGCCGTTCGTACCCTGCGCGAACGGCGTCCGGCCGAATTCGCCCGCCCAGACGACCAGCGTGTCCTGCAGCAACCCGCGAGACTTGAGGTCCTTCAGCAGTCCCGCGATCGGTTTGTCCACCGCGCGCGAATTGTTCGTGTGGTTCTCGTGCAGCCCGCCGTGCGCGTCCCACCGGTCGCTGCCCTTGATCATCGGGCAGGTCAGCTCGATGAACCGCACCCCGCGCTCGACGAGCCGCCGCGCCACGAGGCACTGCATCGCGTAACTCCGCGTGTGTTCGTACTCGTCGTCGAGGCCGTACAACGTCTTCGTCGCGTCCGTCTCGCCGGAAATGTCCA
>CAYUZD010000325.1:0-3942 GCA_964449475.1 uncultured Nitrospirales bacterium | reverse complement strand
GCCCGCACGCGTGAGGGCGTACGCGCCAATGGCCATGTGAATCACGACGAGTTCGCTCGAACCCATGTCGAGCAGTTTTTTCGCCGCCGCGCGCAACGCGGCGGCGTCGAGCGTCTCGCCGTTGAGGATCGTGTGGCCCGTGGTCTGGCCCGCCTCGAACTCGTTCAGGATGAGGTAGTCCGTGTACTTCAGCGCGGGCGGGATGAGTTTCTTGAACCGTTCGGACAACTCCGAGACGGTGTCCACCGACGTCTTGATACCTTCCTGTTGCAGCCGGTGCAGGATCTTCGCCGCGACGGTGTCGTACTGCGCGTCCGGCGCGTCGATGCCGTCCATCAGCAGCAGGTAGCCGAAATGGACGATGCGCGACTTGATAGCGCCGAAGGGGATGGTGTCGTAGTTCACGAGATTGTTCGCGCCGCGCGAATGAAAGAAAGTCCGGCGTCCGGTGGATTGCACCGTCATGACTTCGGTGTAGGACGTCGGCGCCTGGCTGGTGGTCTTGAGATGCGTTACGTCCGCGCCGAGCGACGTGCAGAGGTCGAGGATGCGCCTGCCATCGTCGTCATCGCCCACGAACCCGATCGCCTCGAGCGGAATCCCGAGGTCGAACTTCGCGACGTCCACCACGAGGTTGTGCGCGAGCCCGCCGCCCGAGAAATGTTCCGCGCGGACGTTGGCCAGCGTCTGTTCCTGCGGCCACACGTCGATCATCCGCACGTGGTCCATGATCCACGTGCCCAGGCCGGCCAAGCCGCGGCGATTCTGCGAGGATTGCGGCATCTTTCCTCCAAAAGGAATGCGCGACGGCAGAGTGTACCTGCGCACATTGCTGTTTGCCAGTGAAGTTTGGGCGAGGATAACGCGGCGTTTCGGGTGTGCGAGATCCCTCGCTTTGCTCAGGATGACGGAGAACGGGCGGGTTTTCGATGCTGGCCGGAACTTGTTAGACTGGCGGAGGCTGGAGCGAGGCGAAATGATGTGGGGATTGCTGTGGAAGTGGGCGCGGGCGGCCACGGGGGACCGCCCCTACGGCGGTGATCGCCGGTGGGCGACGGCTCGCGAGGACGCTCGCCCTCCCAGGTTTCATCGATTCGTTGTGTCGGGGCTGGTCGCGCTGGTTTCGGCGGGGTCGGCGGCGGCGCAGTCGGCGCAACCTTCGGCGGCGGACCTGGAGTTTTTCGAGAAGTCCATCCGGCCGATTCTGGCGGCGCGATGCTTTGAATGCCATGGACCGACGGAACAGAAGTCCAAACTTCGGCTGGACCACATCTCGCTGGCGCTGACCGGCGGCGAACGCGGCGCGGCCCTGGTTCCGGGGAACCCGAAGCAGAGCAACCTCGTCAAGGCCATCGAGTACATGGACCCGAAGTTCTCGATGCCGCCGAAGAAGATGCTCGACGACGAGGAAATCGACCTGCTGATCGAGTGGGTTGGGCGCGGCGCGCCGTGGCCGGACGAGCCCGTGCCGGGCGCGGCGTATGTCGCCGAGGATTTCGACCTCGCGAAGCGCCGGGCGGAGCACTGGGCGTGGCAGCCGGTGCGCGCGCAGACGCCGCCCGCGCTGAAGCAGGCGGACTGGGCGCGGGGCGACGTGGACAAGTTTATTCTCGCGCGGCTCGAGAGCGCGGGATTGACGCCTGCGCACGAGGCGGATCGCCGCACGCTGCTGCGGCGGCTCTCGTTCGACCTCGTCGGGTTGCCGCCGACACCGGAGGCGATTGAGGCGTTCGTGATCGACACGCGGCCGGACGCGTACGAGCGCGTGGTGGATGAATTGCTCGCATCGCCGCATTTCGGCGAGCGCTGGGGCCGGCACTGGCTCGACCTCGTGCGGTACGCGGAGAGCCACGGCCACGAGGGCGACTATCCGATTCGCGAGGCGTGGCGGTACCGCGACTACGTGATCCGCGCGTTGAACGACGACGTGCCATACGACCAGTTCGTGCGCGAGCACCTCGCGGGTGACCTGCTGCCCTCGCCGCGGATGAACCCGGCGGAAGGCACGAACGAATCGATCCTCGCGACCGGCTGGTGGTTCATGCACCAGGCGACGCACGCGCCGGTGGATGTCGATAAGGACCTCGCGGATCGCATCGACAACCAAATCGACGTGATTGGCAAGGCGATGCTGGGCATGACGGTGTCGTGCGCGCGGTGCCACGACCACAAGTTCGACGCGATCTCGGCGAAGGACTACTACAGCCTCGGCGGGTTCATGCGCGCGTCGCGGCAGCGCTGGGCGTACCTCGATCCGCACGGGAAAATCGGCGAGACCGCGGCGGCACTGGCGGCGGTCCAGCGCGACGGATCGGGCGTGCTGGCGGCCGCGTTGGCGAAGTCGAAGAAGGATGTATCGGGCGAGGTCGAGGCGTACTTGCGCGGCGTGCGCGAGGCGCTGTTCGGCGCATCGAAACCCGGTGACGCCGGAGCCGCGCCGAAGGTGCGCGTGTTCGCGGACTTCGACGGCGCGGACTATGCCGGCTGGACGGTTGAAGGCGAAGCGTTCGGCTTGGCCCCGGCCCAAGGTGCGCTCGAGAAACAGCAAAACGTCGAAGGGTTCGTCGGCGCGGGGCTCGTGAACAGTTTCAAGGGCGGCGACGACTCGACCGGCAAACTCACGTCGCCGGAATTCAAGATTGAACAGCCGTACATGCACCTGCTGGTCGGTGGCGGCGCGTTCGACGACGGCGTGTACGTGGTGCTGTCGGCCGACAACAAGTTGGTGCGCAAGGCGACCGGCCGGAACCGCGAGCTGCTCGAGTGGGTCACGTGGGACGTATCGGATCTCGCGGGGCAGACGGGCAAATTTCAGATCGTCGATTCGCGCAAGGGCGGCTGGGGCCACATCAACGTCGATCAGATCACGTTCTCCGATTCGCCGGTCGCGCAGGATCTGGCGCGGCCCGCGGCGGCCGTCGCACGCGAGCAGAAACTCGACCCCGCCAAGCTCGGCCGGTGGCTGCAGACTGCCGTGTCGCCCGACTCGGCGCGCGCGGACCATCCGTTGTTCGCGTGGTCGAAACTGGGCGGGACGGACAGCGCTGCGTTCGCGGCCGCGCGCGAAACGTTGTCGGGACCACTCGCGGACGACTCCGTCGTGTTCGAGACGTTCGACGGGCCGGGCTTCGGCGGTTGGTTCCCGGACGGTGCGGCGTTCGGCAGCGGATTCACCGCGCCCGGCGCGTGGTCGCCGACGGGCGCGGACGGCGGATTCGTGCAGACGGGCGCGGCGCACAGCGGATTGCTCGCGCCGGGCTTGCAGGGCACGCTGCGCTCGCCGACGTTCACGCTGAACCACGACAGCATCCATTTCAGGATGAAGGGTCGGAACGCGCAGGTGCGGCTGATTGTTGCGCGGTACATGCTGCGCGAGAACAATCCGCTGCTGTTCGACAACACCTACGCCACGGCCGATTCGGATGGGTACTACTGGCACAACATGACCGGCGGCCTGAACAAGTGGATCGGCAGCGAGGCGTATATCGAGATCGTGGACGACGGCGACGGGTACATCGCCGTGGACGAGATCCGGTTCTCGAACGCCCGGCCCGCCGATCCCTCGATGCCCGCCGAAATGCGCGATCGGTTCGCGAATACGAAGATCGACTCGGCCGGCGCGCTCATCGACGCGTACGCGGCATGGACCGGCGACATCCTCGGCGGATGGAGCGCAGACGGACTGTCCGCGCCGGGCGCAGCGTGGCTCGATCTGCTGCGTGACAAGGGGCTGGCGGATTTCGCGCGGTATGACAAGGCGCGCGAGGAATTGTCCGCGCGGGTCGCCAAGACCGTCGAAGGACTGCCCGCGCCGGTGCGCGCGTTGTCCATCACCGACGGGACGGCGGAACCCGCAGCGGTGTTCATCCGCGGCAACGCCAATGAGCCGGGCGAAGCGGTCGAGCGCCGGTTCCTCGAGGCGATCGACTCCGCGGTGCTGGC
>CAYUZD010000324.1:0-3945 GCA_964449475.1 uncultured Nitrospirales bacterium | reverse complement strand
CATCGAGGCCCTCCGGCATCAGGGAAACCGTAGTCGGTTCCATCGACCGGATGTCCTTGCGATCCAGGGAGCGCGTTTCGGTCGCTGCGGTCTTGAGTGTGACCGTCTCGGCCGTCTCGCGCTCGACAATCCCGTTCAATACTTCCGATCCGGTTTCGACCGTGTACGGTTGGAATTCCGGGACCATGCTCGAACTCGGGAACATGACGGCTTCGAGCAGGTCGTGGCCGGAACGCACGAGGCCGATCGTCGTCAGGTCCGGCCCGAGCGTGCCGCCTTCGGCCCCGATGGCGTGGCACGTCGAGCAAGACGCGGTCTCGCCGAAGAAGATAGCGCGGCCCCGGCCCACGTCTCCCCCGCCGAGTCGTGGCTCCAAACGCAGGAACCGCTCCATCAACGCCGCGTCGCGTTGTTCGAGTCTCGACGTAAGCGTCGCGGCCTGCGTGCGCACGGACTCCGGAAACGATCGCAGCAATGCCTCGAGCTGCGCGGCCGTAACCAGGTCCGCGGCCTTCGGGTTCGCGGCAAGTCCATCTACGACAGCCGCGCCGAGCGCCGCGTCCGATTCGCCATCGAAGACCTGCAACAGCGCGGTGATGACCAGGGCGTCCGCTGTCGCGAGTTGGGCGGACGCCAGAGATCGCTTCGCGTTCAGGTCGAGACCGGCGCCGGCCAGGATCGACGCCGCCGTCTGCCGCGTTCCCGGATCGCCCGAGGCCAGCCCGTCGAGCACGAGCGCGAGGCGATCGCCCTCGAGGGCTTCGCCGGGAACCGCCGACGCACCCAACGCCGCGACGCGCGACTTGACCGGGGCGCGCCCGTCACGCGCGATCATGGCGAGCGGTGCCGCCAGTTCAGCGACGTGGTGTTTGCGTGCGACATTCAACGCGCGCCATTGCAGCGGCGCATCCGTTCCCCCGAGCGCGACAACGATCGCTTCGCGCCACGATGGCGGCCACGCCGGCGCTGAAACGGTGTCCAGGACGTCCATCAACAATAGACGGACCTCGGTTGATCGGCCTGTATCGACCATTCTCGACGCGACGAACGCCTGGCCGTCGGCCGTTCGCGCGTACGCAAGCAAGATCTCGCGCGCCATCGCGGCGGATTCGGGACGATACGACGCTTCCTTGAGCAGATCGTCGACGAATCCGAGGACATCCGCGCTCCATTCGGGATGGTGCGCGGCGACCCACAGCCCCGCCTCGCGCACGCCGCGCGGTTCGGCACGGAGGAACGGCGTCACGTGAGCGGCCGACAACGCAGGTTCGCGCAGTTGGTCCAGAGCGACCAGCGCGGCTTGCCGCGCGCCCCAATCGGCGTCTCCCGCGACGGCAGCGAGCAGCGCTTCCCGGTGCCCGGCTTCGATGAGCGCATAGGTCAGCGCATGCTGCTCGAATCGATCGACGGCGTGATTGGATGCGGACAAAAGTGCCTGGGAGGCCGATGCGTCCCCGATCTGCCCCAGCGCTGTCGCCGCTTCGCGGCGTTCTATCGCGGATTCGGAACCCAAACACGTCTGAATCGCCGCGACGGACGATGCGTCCTTCAATTTGGCGAGTGCCTGAATCGCGGCGATCCGGACTTCAACGGACGAATCCTGCAACACGCGGCGCAACACGTCTGACGTAGCACCGGTGCGGTAGAGCAACCAAACCGCCTCGCGGCGCACGTCCGGCGACCGCGCGCGCGTCGCGGCGGCTTCCAGCACGTTGTGCGCCCCCGTGCCGCGCGTCGCCAACTCCTCTCGTGCGCGTTCCCGTACGCGGAACCGCGGATCCGCCATCGCCGCGACCAGTTCATCCGGCGCGGATCTCGCAAACGCGATCCGATGCCCGGCCGGGTCAGGGATCGCCGCAATGCCCTTCTTCGCAATGCGGTAGATCGAACCCTTAATCTCCGGTTTTGCGACGCGGCTGATGGGACACGCATCGACGTACCACGCGCCGGTGTCGCAGACGAGCAGACTTCCGTCCGCGTCTTCGATAACGTCCGTGGGATAAAAGTCGGGACTGGTCGACGTAAGGAAGTCGCGGTCCTCGGTGGTGAACGTTGAACCGGATTCCCGCAGCACGTGCGACTGCACGCGGTGCGGATTGAATTGCGCGCTGAAGAGCCGGCCCTCGTACTCCGGACCGAATGCGCCGCCCCGGTACTGCATGAATCCGGCAGGCGCGATGCGCGCGAACTTGGTCATCGTCGGCATCAGCGGTCCGGTCTGGACAAACTCCGCCGTGACCTCGTGCGGCTTCGGATAGACTCCGCCCCACACCCAATGCATCAACGCGTCGCGCTGGCCGTGGCGCGGATCGGTGAAATACGTCATCGTGCCGAGCATCTGGCCGGAGTTTGTGAAAATGAGTTCGACCGGGTTGTCGAATCCCCCGCCCGCGAACCGCTCAAGGCCGGTGCCGTCGGGCCGGCAGCGCCAGATGCGCGCGGCCATGCCTTCGAGTGTGTTTCCCTCCTTCGTCGCGATCGTGTACCCGTGGCGACCGTGCGTGAGGTAGAGCCAGCCGTCCGGGCCAAGAAACGGACCGTGCAGACTCGCCGTGTTGAGCACATTCCAGCCTGTCAATAGGACCGTGCGCGTGTCGGCGATGCCGTCGCCGTCCGGATCGTCGAACCGCAACAGATCGGGCGGACTCGCGACGAACAGCGCGCCCTGGTGCCACAGGACCCCCATCGGCAGGCTGAGTTCGGTCGCGAAAACCGTGCGCCGGTCGTACACGCCGTCCGCGTCGGTATCTTCGAGCCGCAGAATCTGGCACTCCGGCATCGCGGCCATTTCCTTGCCGGAAAGATCCTTCCCGGTCGATTCGGCAATGTAGAGCCGGCCGGCGTCGTCGAATTCCATGAACATCGGATAGGCGGTCAGTCCGGGTGCGACCGCGGACGAGATGGCGAAGCCCTCGGGGACGGCGAGCGTTGATACACGCGCATCGTCTGAAAACGCAGCACCGGCGTACAATGAAACAAGCATGAAACAGCGCGAAATCATACCCCGGCGACCCCACACTTCTCGGCGATCTCGGGCAGGAATCGGGTCAATTCGACGTCGAGCAACTCCAGTTTTGCGCGCATCATGTCGGCGGCATGGGAGAACGTGTGGTCGCTGCCGTAGTAGCAGTCCAGCCGGTAATCGCGCTCGATGAGCGAAATCGATGCCTCGGTGTTGGCCCGCTCGTCCTCGAGTATGGCCCGCCATCGCGCCATCGCCCCGCGCCGCTCCTCGATCGGCCAGTCGGCCGCCTCGCCGCGCGCGCAGGCGAGCAACCGGTCGCGAAGGATGCAGGACTCGTAGAAGTTCGCCGTCGTACGGGTGGTCGCATAGAACCAGCGAATCGCCGATGCTTCCGAATCGAACATGACGCGATGACCCGCGCCAACCAGCTTTTCGGACACGTCTACCTCCCACACGGCCTCCGCGAGAAGCTTCTCCATCCGACGATAGTAGTCGGCGAACACCACCGCGTCGCCGAATGGTTTTGTCATGAACGTGGGCCGGCTCTTCACGCCCTCGGAATCCGTCATTTCGGCCATGAACAGGTAGTAGCCGTAGAAGACCGGCGGCACGTCAGCGTCCGGGTTCGCGATCATGGGTTGCGCGGGGCCGAGATACTGGGGGCCGGTGTAATACGGCGGGATCACGGGCGAAAGCTCGACTGCGTTCGATACGTGCCTCCACGCGACGCGCATGTGCGGGCCGGCCGCCGCGCCGAACAACCGCGCGGCGAACAACTCGAGCAGTGTCTCCTTGTCCGACGCCGGCGTCCACCACACGAACTTCGAGACTTCCGCGGCGCTGGTCCCGTAGTTGGGCCGGAACGCGGGGAACACCCACGCGCCGGTCGCGCCGCACGAGGCGAGCGCCTCGGCGCGGTCCACCCATCGGTCCATGCAGGGAATATGCGGCAAGCGCGGCGCCTCGAAGCCGAGTTCCGG
>CAYUZD010000323.1:0-3945 GCA_964449475.1 uncultured Nitrospirales bacterium | reverse complement strand
CCCTTGCCTTCGGGCATGAGTCCCTTTGACGTGATCCACACGGAGTCGCGGCCCACCTGTTGAATAAAGTTGCCCAGTCCCTTGTGCGCCTGACCGTTCGAGTAGATCACGGACGAATCGAAGTAGCGGATGCCGAGTTCGTAGGCGCGGTGCAGCGACCGGTCGCGCACGGGGTCGAATGCCTGATCGCCGCCCATCAGTAGTAGCGGAATCTTTTGCCCGGTCGCACCCAGGACACGGGTGGGCATTGGCAGATCGACCAGCGCGCGAGGATTCTGGGCCAGCGCGCGCCCGCTGAGGAGGCCGGCCCCGGTGACCATCGCGCCGGTCGCGACGCTCTGTCGAAACCACTCGCGCCGGGTGATCTTCGCGGCGTCTTCGTGTGTATGCTGATCCATCGCTACTGCTCCTCTCGCATGTCCCCTGTATCCGGCAGGGCGTATGCGACCAGATACGCGGGCTGCTTGCCTAGCCCGCCTACGGCCACCACAATATACTGTTTCCCGTCCAGAATGTACGTCATCGGCGTGCCGTAGAATTTGGGCTTGGCCCGGTGCTCCCAGACGACCTCGCCGGTGTCCTTATCGTAGGCGCGCAGGACGCCAATTTTGGGCTCGTTGCGGATCGTAAATAGCAGCGTCGCCGTCAAAAGCGGGCCACCGGCGCGATCGAGACCGAGCAGTGGTTCGCCAAGGGATCCGAGATTGAGCGCGGCGAGATCCGGATGGTCGGTCGGACCGTTCCCGTGTGGAACCTGCCAGACGATTTCTCCCCGATGCATGTCGATCGCCGTGATCCGAGCATAGGGTGGTTTCAGAAGGGACAAGCCATTGGCAAGGGTCGGTGTCGGCGTCATGTTGTAGTTGTATCGAAAGTTCGACCGGCTCGGGTCAGGCTCGAACAAGCCGAACACGATGGGGTGTGTTTCGCTTGGGACATACAGGCGTCCGGTCACCGGATCGAATGCGCCGCCGTCCCAGTTGGTGCCACCGCCCGGGCCAGGAATGGCGAACGTGCCCTGCGTGCCGCCCTCGGTCACGATCGTCGGGGGCGTGAAAATCGGTCCGTACACGTAATTCTTCAACGTCGCGATCGCCTCGGCGCGCATTTCCGCCGTGAAATCCACGAGGTCGTCTTCGGTTACATTGATCAGGTCGTACGGCGGCGGCCGTGTCGGGAAGGGTTGCGTGGCGGCGGTTCGCTCGCCCGGGACGTCCGACTGCGGTACGGGCCGCTCGTCGATCGGCCAGACCGGTTCACCGGTCGCGCGATCAAACACGAAACACATGGCTTGCTTGGTGAGTTGCGCGACCGCCTTGATCGGTTTGCCGTCGACGACGATGTCCATCAGGATGGGTGCCGCGCACAGGTCGTAGTCCCAGAGCGGGTGGTGTACCGTCTGAAAATGCCATACGCGCTCGCCGGTTTCGGCGTTGACACACACGATGGAACCCGCGAACAGGTTGTCGCCGAGCCGGTGGCCGCCGTAATGGTCATTCGTAGGGTCGCTGACCGGCAGATAGACGTACCCCAGGTCTTCGTCAGCCGACATAAAGCCCCAGACGTTCGTGTTGCCGGTATACGTCCACGAGTCGTCTTCCCACGTTTCCACGCCGAACTCGCCCGCTTGCGGGATGGTGTTGAACCGCCATTTCATCTCGCCGGTCCGGACGTCGTATCCGCGCACGTGCCCCGGGGGCATCTCTTTGACCGTGGGCAGGTCGAACACGATCGAGCCGACGACAACGGTATTCCGGCAGACGACGGGCGGAGAGTTGACCGAGATGTAACGGCGATTAACGGGCCGGCCCAGACCTTCCGCGAGGTCGACTCGCCCATCGCGGCCGAATGCCGGGTCCGGCTGACCCGTCACCGGGTCGATCGAGATCAACTCGAAGGAACCCGTCGCGATGAACAGGCGAGACACCGTGCCGTCGGTCCAGTATTCGATTCCGCGTACGCGAAACCCGCCATTCGTGGGCCGTCCAGCCTCGTAGCTCTTCGGGTCGTAGACCCAGCGTGTTGCCCCGGTGCTTGCGTCGATCGCCACTACCTGGCTGAGCGGCGTGCTAACGTAGAGCGTATCGCCGATCATCAACGGGGTCGCGCAGAACAGGTTTTGTCGATACTTGGCTTGGTTCGCGAGCGCGTTGGACGGCGACTCCCAGCGCCAGGCCTCCACGAGGCGATGGACATTGGAAGCATCAATCTGACTCGCTGGCGAGTATTTCGTTGATCCTGGGGTGTTCGCGTAGTGGGGCCATTCGATCGCCGTCGGCCGCGCCGTCGGTTGCGCCCCTGAGGCGGAACCCGCCGAGTCTGGGCGGCATCCCGGGGCCAGGAGTAATGGGGCCGACACCGCAAGGAAGAAGAGGCCGCTGCGGAGGGCGGTGGCATTGCAATGCATCGGGTGCACGACTTTTCGGTGAACCCCAATCGGGGTGGCGCGCCTGTGCGGCGCTCAACGATCTGGGCCACTATACCGCGCTGCCGTTGCGCGTTCCCAATACGCACGAAGCGGATATTGCGGCTCACGTATACTGGGAGCGTGAGTTTGATCAGAGTTGGGCGGCTAATTCTCTGGCGGGGCCGGAGTCTCGCGCGCGGAGGATTTATAGTGTGTCGAATCAGCCGGATACGGGGCATATTGCCCAATCCAATAGTGGCGTGAAGGGCACGGTTCGCAATCCATGCGCGGAGTGACGCGAGCATTGGGCGGGCCGGTCCTGATTGGCACTCCGTTTTGGTTGGTGGCGGTCGATATCGCGATAGCACTTGGGCGGGGTTGGCGGCCTGGGTCCCCGGCGCAGTGGCTGGTTTCAGGATCGGGGTTCGCGGGATGTGCACTCCTGGTGGCAATACTTGCGGTGCCTGGTACTCGCCGGTATTGCCGCGCCCGTGCGCCTGAACTGCTCCTGCTCGGCGGCATCATCGTCGCCGCGACCGCCGGTGTGGAACTCGTTTTGCGGCAGATTCCACCGGCCCCTCAAGCGCCGTTTCATCATATGCCGCCGAATCTTTCGATCACGGTAACCGCTCCTGAAGTCGTCCCTGCGAGGAGGTTTTCGACCAACTCGGAGGGCATCCGAGGGCCGGAGTTTTCCGCGTCGTCTGCGCTTCGTATTCTGTGCGTTGGCGGCAGCACGACGCAGTGTCACTTTTTGGACGACAGCACGGTCTGGACGCGAGTGTTGATGGACAAACTCGATGACCGGTATGGCGTTGGGCAGGCGTGGGTAGGCGGAGTGGGCGTTCCAGGATTTGTCTCGTCGAAACATCTGCGCTACATCGAAACGAATCCGACCATCAGCCGGTACACGCACGTGGTCTTCCTGATGGGGATAAACGATTTGATCTTCTGGTTGGGATTCAAAGCCGTTGCGCCTGAACCGAGCACCGGAGCGGAAGATCCGTACTGGCAGAGGACGGCGACGTACGATCGCGTCGCCGGTCTGTTTGCTCCGGAGGTGGACCCGGTCACCAACCGAACGGATCCGTGGCTGCTCCCGGAGGCCATCGCGGCCCGATCGGCGGGTACGATCGTCGACAACTATCCGGATCCTCGACGTGCGCTTACAGGCTACCGTTCGCGAATCGACGCGATGATCGACCGCTGCGAGGCACTTGGGGTCAAGCCCGTTTTCGTGACGCAGCCGGTACTGTGGGATCGCGATCTGCCTCGTGAATCTCTGGAGCGGCTCTGGATGGGAAGTATGAAGGAAGACAACGCCTATTTGAGCGCATCGAGCCTGCGCGAACTGATGGACAGGTTCAACGGAGTGCTCCTCGAAACGTGTCAGAAGCGGAGCGTCACGACAGTCGATTTATCTCCCATGAGCGGTAAGCCGGAGTATTTCGACGATGACTGTCATTTCACGGTACGCGGCGCGAAAGAGGTGGCCCAGCGATTGGCTGAAATCCCGTGGAAGTGATTGCTAGAAGCCG
>CAYUZD010000322.1:0-3954 GCA_964449475.1 uncultured Nitrospirales bacterium | reverse complement strand
CACGACGATGGACGAGGCGAAGAAGCTGCTGCACAAGCATCGGATCGAGAAGCTGCCGATTGTGGACGAGCGCGGGCGGTTGCAGGGGCTGCTCACAATCAAGGACATCAACAAACTGCGGGACTTCCCGAATGCGAACCGGGACGACCTGGGCCGGCTGCGCGTGGCGGCGGCGATCGGGGTGACGGACGGGGAGCTTGACCGTGCGCAGGCGTTGATCGCGGCGCGCGTGGACGCGCTGGTCGTGGACACGGCGCACGGCCACAGCGATATGGTGCTGCAGATGGTGCGGCGCGTGAAGCAGAAGTTCCCGGCGATGGACGTCGTCGCGGGCAATGTCGTGACGGCGGAGGGCGCGCGCGACCTGATCGAGGCCGGCGTGGACGCCGTGAAGGTGGGCGTCGGGCCGGGATCGATCTGCACGACGCGGATCATCTCCGGGGCGGGCATGCCGCAACTGACGGCGGTGATGAACGCGGTCGCCGTCGCGCGCGACAAGGGCGTGCCGGTGATCGCGGACGGCGGAATCCGGTACTCGGGCGACGTGGCGAAGGCGCTGGCCGCGGGCGCGCACAGCGTAATGATCGGGTCGCTGTTCGCGGGGACGGCGGAATCGCCCGGCGAGACGGTGCTCTACGAAGGCCGCACGTTCAAGGAATACCGCGGCATGGGATCGATCAAGGCGATGCAGCGCGGCAGCAAGGCGCGCTACATGCAGCACGACGTGAAGGACACGTCGAAGCTGGTGCCGGAGGGCGTCGAAGCGCGCGTGCCGTACCGCGGAAACCTCGCGAGCACGGTGCACCAGTTAATGGGCGGCCTGCGGTCGGGCATGGGCTACTGCGGCTGCCCGGACCTGAAGGCGTTTCGCGAGCGCGCGGAATTCATCCGGATCACGGCGGCGAGCGTCGCGGAAAGCCACCCGCATTCGATCACGATCACCGAAGAGCCGCCGAACTACCAGATGCCGCGATGACGGAACCGCGCCTTGGATTCGTTCGCGCGCTGATGCGGTGGGCGCGGCGCGACTTCTACTGGTGGCTGCTGCTGGTGCCTGCCGTGGTGGCGCCGGCCGTGTATGCGCTGTCCGAAGCGGACGTGTTTGGAATGGGCGACGGGAGCCGGTTCAAGGTCCAGATGGAAGTCGTGCACCCGTCGCTGCTTGCCGTAATGGCCGGTCTTTCGTGGGGCTGGTGGGCCGTCGCGCGGACGCCGGCGTTCGCGTTTCTGGGCGTGCTCGCGCTGTTCGTGTTCGCCCGCGAATTCATGGGCCAGGGATCGAGCGAGATCCTGTATCTGGGCGTGATCGGGTTGCTGGTGTACGGGAATCGGCGTCGCGAGACCATCGAGCCGTTTCTGAAGAACCGGTTGGCGACGTCGCTTGTGGGTGCGTGCGTCGCGTGCTACGTGTTGTCGCAATTGCTGGATCGCAATATTCTGTTGGGGATCGCGCGGGGGCTGTCGGGAAACGCCGGGTTGAAGATCGGACAGAGCTCGAACATGGAGGAGGCGCTTGAAACCACCGGCGGCTTGCTGTTGATGCTGACGCCGGTCGCGGTGCGGTATGGCGGTTCGCGGCGGGCGGAGGAACCGACCGCATGACGCATCCGGAGGACCGTCCGATCCTCGTCCTCGATTTCGGGGCGCAATATTCGAAACTGATCGCGCGGCGCGTGCGCGAGGCGAACGTGTTCAGCCTCATTCTGCCGTTCAACGCGCCGATCGAGGAGATCAAGTCGCACCGGCCGTCGGGGATCATTCTGTCCGGCGGGCCGTCGAGCGTGCATGCGGCCGGCGCGCCGAAGTGCGACCCGCGCGTGTTCGAGCTGGGCGTGCCGATCCTGGGGATTTGTTACGGCGCGCAGTTGATCGCGCAGGAACTCGGCGGGAAGGTTGAGCGGGGATCGAAGCGCGAATACGGCATCGCGCACCTCGAGCACCAGGACCGCACGGGTCTGCTCGCGGGAATGGAGCGCCACGCGCAGGTGTGGATGAGTCACGGCGACCTCGTGACGGCGCTGCCGCCGGGGTTCGAGGTGTTCGGCACGACGGAGAACTGCCCGTTCGCGGCATTCGCGAACCCCGCGGCGAAGATGTACGCGGTGCAGTTCCATCCGGAGGTCGTGCACACGCCGCAGGGCCGGCTCGTGTACCGCAACTTCGCGCACGCGATCTGCGGGCACGACGCGAGCTGGACGATGGGCAACTTCGCGCAAATCGCGATCGACGGTGTGAAAAAGAAAGTGGGGAAGAAGCGCGTGCTGTGCGGGTTGAGCGGCGGCGTGGACAGCTCCGTCGCGGCCGTGCTGATTCACCGGGCCATCGGCGACCAGCTCACGTGCGTGTTCGTGAACAACGGCCTGCTGCGCAAGGGCGAGGCGGAACTCGTGCAGAAGGTGTTCCGCGGAAATTTCCACATCAATCTGGTGTACGTGGACGCCGAGAAGCGGTTCCTCGACGCGCTACACGGCGTGACAGACCCGGAACAAAAACGAAAAATCATCGGCCGGCTGTTCGTGGAGGTGTTCGAGGAAGAAGCAACCAAACTCGGCCACATGGATTTCCTCGCGCAGGGCACGCTGTACCCGGACGTGATCGAGTCCGTCAGCGCGACCGGCGGGCCGTCCGCGACGATCAAGTCGCATCACAACGTCGGCGGCCTGCCCGAGAAGATGAACCTCAAGCTGCTTGAGCCGTTGCGCGAGTTGTTCAAGGACGAAGTGCGCGCGCTCGGTCACGAGCTGGGCCTGCCGGACGACATCGTCTGGCGGCATCCGTTCCCCGGGCCGGGGCTCGGCGTGCGGTGCGTCGGAGCGATCACGAAGGAGCGGCTGGACACGCTGCGCGAGGCGGACGCGATATTCATCGAGGAAATCCAGCGCGCGGGGTTGTATCGCGATATCTGGCAGGCACTCGCGGTGCTGCTGCCCGTGCGCAGCGTCGGCGTCCAGGGCGACGAACGGACCTATGAAGAAGTGTGCAGCCTGCGCGCCGTGACCTCCGAAGACGCCATGACTGCCGACTGGTTCCGGTTCCCGCCGGACGTGCTGGCGCGGACTTCGACGCGCATCTGCAACGAGGTGCAGCGCATCAACCGCGTGATGTACGACGTGACAAGCAAGCCACCCGCGACGATTGAGTGGGAGTGAGGTTTCGCCGCTGTTGGTACCTATAGGTCGTATATGACTTATAGGTCCTATGAATCCCTTGGCCACGCATGCAACTTTCCTGCGGCTTGACAGCATTCACTTTATCGCATAAAGTAGTTGCCGGGAGGCAGGCTGGATGCACCTGAATGCGCCGGAGCCGGTTCGGGAGTTGGATGCCGAGCGGGTGTCGCTGCACGCGCGCGCGGCGGACAACCTGGCGTTTATCCGCACAACGATGGCGAACTCGGCGTCGTTCACGGGCGTGTCCGGGTCGGGCATGATCGGGATGGGCGTGGTCGCGCTGGTCGGCGCGTGGTACGCGACGCAGTCCTCTGCGCGCGGGTTCGTGGAAGGCGCGTTGCCTGGGCTGCGCGCGGGGGAGGCGTATTCCGCGCAGGACGAGCGGTGGCTCGCGTACTGGTTCGCGGTCGCGGTCCTCGCGTGCGGCGTGGGCGTGGCCGCGATGTTGCACAAGTGCCGCAAACAGGGCGTGCCGGTGTGGCGCGGTGCGGGCCGGAAGTTCCTGCTCAACTTCGCGCCGGCGATCGTCGCGGGCATCGCGCTGAGCGAGGTGTTCTACCAATTGAACCTGATTCGGCTGATGCCGGGTATGTGGCTGATGCTGTACGGCGCGGCCGTGATCGCCGGCGGCGCGTTTTCGATTCGCGTGATCCCGGTCATGGGTGTGATCTTCATGATGGCGGGGATCGCCGCGTTTTACCTGCCCGCGGGCCGGATCGAGGCGTTGCCCGGCGCGGTGCACGCGTACGACCTCGTGTTGGCCGCGGCGTTCGGCGGGTTGCAC
>CAYUZD010000321.1:1279-3991 GCA_964449475.1 uncultured Nitrospirales bacterium | reverse complement strand
GGCATCGACGAGCGGTGGTTCGCGTCCACGACGCCGGCGGCGAACGACAACCGCGAGCCGGACGAGGGCCTGAGCTACGTCGTTGACGCCGGCAAGCGATTCACGCTGAAGGACGCGGTGGACGCGCTCGGCGGCGACCTCATCGGCGCGGCGGTCTGGAAGAAATACAAGCGCTGGCCGGTGTACAGCAAGTTCTTCGACAACATGGGCCCGATCCCGCACCACATGCACCAGAACGCGAAACAGGCAAAGCTGGTCGGGCAGGAAGGCAAGCCCGAGTCGTACTACTTCCCGCCGCAACTGAACGCGATCGGGAACAACTTCCCGTACACGTTCTTCGGGCTCGAACCGGGAACGACGAAGGCGCAGGTGCGGCGCTGCCTCGAGAACTGGAACAAAGGCGACAACGGCATCCTCGATTTGTCCAAGGCGTACCGGCTGAAGCCGGGGACTGGCTGGCTCGTGCCGCCGTGCATTCTGCACGCGCCGGGGTCGCTGGTGACGTATGAGCCGCAGTGGGGCAGCGACGTGTTCGGCATGTACCAGTCGCTGGTTGAGGGCCGCGACGTGCCGTGGGAACTGCTGGTGAAGGACGTGCCGAAGAGCAAACACCGCGACCTCGACTATCTCGTGAACCAGCTCGACTGGGCCGCGAACGTGAACCCGAGCTTCAAGGACAGCCACTACCTCGAACCGATCGCCGACGGTAACACCGAGAAGGCGGGCTACGTGGACAAGTGGATCGTCTACGGCGACATCGCGGGCGAGCAACTGTTTTCTGCGAAGGAGCTGACCGTTCAGCCGGGCAGGAAGGTGACGATCAAGGACAACGGCGCGTCCGGCGTGTACTGCATCCAGGGCCGCGGGCGCATCGGCAGCCTCCCGCTCGAATGCCCGGCCATGATCCGGTTCGGCGAGATGACCGAGGACGAAGTGTTCGTCTCCGCCACCCGCGCGAAGGAGGGGTACGAAGTCGAAAACCTCGGCGGCGAATGCCCGCTGGTGCTGCTGCGCTACTTCGGCCCCGGCGTGAACCCCCAGGCGCCGAAGGTGGGCGACGCGCGGAAGCAGAAAACCATTGCCTTCGGAAATGCGTTGAAGTAGTGTGTACATGGGAGACCGGAAGTAGCGCGGGAGGACTTCTCCGCTCGCGTTCTACGCGTTGCCGTCTTCCACCTCTGTATGGGAGGGCGAAAGCCTTGGGGTTCGATTCCCCGTAAATCGTCTTGGGGGCCCAGCGGCAACGCAGCGCGCGGCGGGCCCTGCAGGTTCAGACCTCCGCCCAACGGGCGCGGGCCCTCAAGCCGAACGGGACCGAACCGAGATCGAGGTACCGGATGAGTCTGGTCGAAGTCATTTTCGTCATCGTCGCCATTGCGCTATTGGTGCTCGCGAGCCCGGCTGTCGCGATCTTCTTCGCATCGGCCTGGGGAATCCGCCGCGTGACGATTCGCGAAGGTCAACAGGGCCTGAAATACCGGAAGGGCCGACTCTCCGCAGCGGTGGAACCCGGTCAATACCTGTACATCAAGCATTGGACTTCGTTCGACGTGATCGATACACGGGTTCAGTACGTGACGATTCCGGGACAAGAAATTCTGACCTCGGATGCCGTGTCCATCAAGTTGAGCATTGCGGCGACGTTTCGGATTGCCGATCCGCTGAAGGCGGTGACCGTCGTGGCGAGTTTCCAAGAAGCGTTGTATCTGGAAGTGCAACTGGTATTGAGGGAGGTCGTGGGCGGACTTTCCGTGGATGACTTGCTGGCGCAACGCAACCAGATCGGGCCGCGTGTGCTTGAGCGCGTGGCGCCAAAGGCCGCCGAGTTCGGGCTAATGGTCGCCGCACTGGACGTCAAGGATATAATGTTCCCGGGGACACTGCGCGAGACGTTTGCGAAGGTCGTGACCGCGCAGAAAGAGGGACTTGCTGCCTTAGAGCGCGCGCGAGGAGAATCTGCAGCACTCCGGAACCTGGCGAATGCGGCGCGGATGCTGGAAGACAATCCCGCGTTGCTTCAGTTACGGCTGATTCAGGCGCTTGCGGAATCTTCCGGGAACACGCTGGTGTTGGGTTCGCCAGCGGACCTGATTGGGCGCGGCCCGTCGGCCAGAAGCGGCAATCCCCCGGATCAAACATCCCCGAAGTAGCGCTACGCTCCCCGTCCGCAGCACGCCGGACAGCGAGACGCTGATCGCCATCGGCGGTGAGTCCGGGCTGGCGCACGTTTACCGGCGGTCCCGACTGGCGAAGACCCGTTAAAGATTTGTAAGCTTCTCTTTTGGCTGCGAGGGTCTTGGGGTCTGTCCGCGCCGGCCAAGTCTGGATTTCTGGATCAAGGATGGAGGCACGTATGAAGCGCATCTCGATCGGGTCTTGGGCGTATGCGATTGGGCCGTACGCGGACAATCCGGTGCCGTGGGCGGAAGTGACGAAGAAGCTCAAGGAACTTCACTTCGACGGCGTCGAGCTCGGCGGGTTCAGCATTCATCCGAGCCCGGACACGCACCCCAAGCCGGACGACCGCGCGCGGCTGCGGTCCGAGATGGGCAAGGTCGGGCTGGGGTTCAGCGGCTTCGTGCCGAACCTGTGGGACCAGCACCTGATCGACACGGAGGATACCGGGCCGTACATCAACAAGTTCAAGACGGGCCTCGATTTCGCCGCGGACCTCGGCATCAAGGGGCTGCGCGTCGATTGCGTGCAGCCGCC
>CAYUZD010000321.1:0-1179 GCA_964449475.1 uncultured Nitrospirales bacterium | reverse complement strand
GACGAGACCAGCACGCACTCGCCGTTCGGCGACGGCTACCTGAACTTCGACGAGATCCTGCCCGAACTGAACAAGAACCGGCTGCCGGACGACTGGTGGTGCATCGACCTGTGCTTCTGGCCGGACGCGTGGGCGGTGACGGAACGCTGCAAAGTCGCGGTGGACGAGCTGAACAAGAAATACGGATAAGGTCAAGTTCAAGAGATCATCCGCAGATGCCGCAGATGTTCGCAGATGATGGGGCCAAAGATCCGAAGGATCCGCAGACCTACGCGATTATCGGTGCGGCGATGGAGGTCCACTCGGAACTAGGCTACGGATTCAATGAGATAGTCTATAAAGACTGTTTGGAGATTGAATTCGGGATCCGTAGCATTCCCTTCGCGCGGGAATTTCCTATCTATGTTCACTACAAGGGAAATGTACTCGAGTCCACTTACGCCGCGGACTTTGTCTGCTTTGGAGAAGTCATCGTGGAAGCGAAGGCTGTCAAGGAACTGATGGATGCTCATACGCAGCAAATTCTGAATTATCTCAAGGGAACCAAATCGCGCCGCGGGCTGCTCCTGAATTTTGGAGCCCCTCGATTGGAATACAAGAGAGTCGTTTTTAACTATTGAGGCAACTTATCTGCGTTCATCTGCGTAATCTGCGGACGAAGGGGTTGGGTTGAATGGCGAAGAAGAATCTGAATATCGGGATGATCGGCTACGGGTTCATGGGCCGGGCGCACTCGAACGGGTACCGGCGCGTGAACAATTTCTTTGACCTCGCGTACGAGCCGGTGCTGAAGGCGGCGTGCTCGCGGGACGCGGCGCGCGCGAAGGCGTTCGCGGACACGTGGGGCTACGAGTCCATCGAGACCGACTGGCGCAAGCTCATCGAGCGCAAGGACATCGACGCGATCGACATCTGCGCGCCGAACAACCTGCACCACGACATGGCCGTCGCGGCGGCGCAGGCGGGCAAGATGGTGTTGTGCGAGAAGCCGCTGTCGATGAACGGCCCCGAAGGTGAGAAAATGTGCCAGGCCGTCGAGAAGGCCGGCGTGCCGAACACGGTCTGGTACAACTACCGCCGCGTGCCGGCGGTAACGCTCGCGAAACAGCTGATCGACGAAGGCCGACTCGGCCGCATCTTCCACTACCGCGCGGTGTTCCTGCAGGACTGGACCATCTC
>CAYUZD010000320.1:0-4047 GCA_964449475.1 uncultured Nitrospirales bacterium | reverse complement strand
GGCCAGCTCGAGACCGCGATGAAGGCGGTCGAGTACGGCGCGTTCGCCTACATGGAAAAACCCTTCGACAACGCCGTCATGCTCGACATGGTGAAGGCCGCGCACGGCAAGTTCCGCCAGGAAAAAGAACGCCGCATGTTCGAAAAGCTCGCGCTCGAGGCGAACCGCTTCGAGACGCTCGGCCGGCTCGTCTCCGGAATGATGCACGACATGGGCACACCGCTCACGGTCATCAACAGCCACATCGAGCTGATGCTCATGAAGCCCGAGCGAGACGATATCCAGAAGCGCCTCGAAACGATGAAGTCGCAGGTGCAGTATTGCGCCGACCTCGCGCGCTCCACAATGAATTTCCTGCGCCAGGGCCCGCAGGGCGCCGCCAAGAACAGCGTCAACGACGTGATGAACGTCTGCCTCAAGGTCGCCGCGCCGCTCCTGCGCGAGACGCGCGCGGAGCTCCAGGCCAATCTGGCGAAGGAGAATACCGCCGCGACGTTTGACCCGGTGCTGCTGCGCCAGGCCGTCATGAACATCGTCACGAACGCGTGCCAGGCGATGGCCGCGCAGGAAGGCAAGCGCACGCTCTACGTCGAGTCGTACACCGACAAGAACCAGGCGTGCATCGCGATCGAAGACTCGGGCCCCGGCGTGCCGGAGGCCATTCGCGAGAACGTCTTCGACACGTTCTTCAGCACCAAGGGACAAGGCGGTACGGGCCTCGGCCTCGGCGTCGTCCGCAACGTCATGAGGCGTTTCGGCGGCTCCGTGAAGATCGAACCGGGCACTCATGGGACCGGCGCGCGATTCGTCATGCGCCTGCCCATTGCATAAGTTCACTCGCCGGTGGGGAACCGCGAGTCGGACCCGCGCAAGCAGGTCCACAGGGGGTAACAGGGGGAGTGGTTAGTCCGGCCCGACGGTGTGGGGGACACCGGGCCAGATTAGCTGTGAGGCCCGCAGGTGATCGGGGGGTCGCCTGCGGGCTTCGCGTTTGTCGCCGGATCACACGGCGTCCGTTCGTTTGTTATACTCGCTCCGTACACACACGGAGCTGGATGCCGATGGTCGTCTATCGCTGCGACGGATGCGGGCGCGAGATGGAACGCGGCCGGCTCCGGTATCACGTCAAGATCGACGTGCGCGCGGCGTATGACAAGGTCGAGGTCGGCCTGACCGACCTCGTCCGCGATCACCGGCAGGAACTCCTGAAACTTATCGCGCAGATGGACGACAAGTCGCCGCGCGAACTGGAAGAATCCATCTACAAGCACATCGAACTCGACCTGTGCCCCGCGTGCCAGGCGGCCTACATCCGCAATCCCGTCCACTTTCATCCCGAATCCGGTGAACCCTCGCCGATCGACATCGACTCGTTCCTCCGGTCGCTCGGGTACGGCAAGACCGAAGGCGGCGGGAAGGCGTAACCAAATACCGTGGTGGCAGTAGTGACCAGATTCAGCGTGATTCTCGCCGCGGCGGCCCTCTTGTCCCCCGGCTGCGGCTTCATCGCCGATAAGGACCGCATCGTGGTCGCCAAAATGGACGGCCAGAACATCACGCGCGGCGATCTCGCCAAACTCCTGCGCGACATGCCGGACGACGAGCGCCCGCTGATCCAGAACAAGGGCGACCTGCTCCGCGCGCTAAACGCGCACATCGACGCCAAAATAAAAGCCGAACTCGCCGCGAAGCTGCACAGCGAGGGCAAGATCGACGTCGATCGCGAAGTCGCCCGCGCGTCCTATCTCCAGAAGCACCCGGAGTTCGCCACCGCGTATCTCGTCCAGGACCCCTCACAGCTCGGCATGACGGCCGGCGACATCGAGGCCGTCAAGGCCTCCGTCGAGTTCGGGATCGACGACGAGGTCGAACTCCTCATGCGCGAGGAGGCCGTCGCCTTCAAAATGCACGAGGCGGTCGACACCAAGGCGCTCAGCCTCACCGCGGACGACATCCGCCGCGAATACGAAGCCCGCAAACCGACGCTCGTCAAGCACGAGGACATCGAGTTCATCGCAATGGTGTTCCCGGTCGAGGCGCCGGACGCGATCGACCAGGCCGCGCGCGCGCGCCAGCGGCTCGACAACGGCGAGAAGTTCGACGACGTCCTCAGCGAACTCATGCGCACGGACCCGAACGCGGGCATCAACTCGGCGCTGGAGAACAATCCCGCGAGCGAGAAGTTCCGCGCGTTCTGGCAAACGGCCCACGGCGCGAAGGTCGGCCAGATCCTCGGCCCCGTCGTCCTCCCTGAACACGAGGAATTCCGTCCCGGCCAGGACGGAAAGCTCGTCGCGCGCCGAATGCCCGCCGCCTATGTCGTCTTCGAGGTCCTCGCCCACGAACCCCAACGGCTCAAGACCTTCGAGGAAGCCGCGCAGGAAGTCGGCACCGAACTCCTGCGCAAGTTCGTCATGGATCAGCTACGCGCCCAACACGGCGTCGAGGTCTACGAAGACAAACTGCCCGATCCCGCCGGCTTCGGCGATCAGTACAAGGACTCCATGATCGACACCGGCCGCCCGGTCGCGCAGGAATGATTCTCGCCCGATGAGCGAACGTGGCGTCGAATTCCAGGCGGCCAGTTCCTGAATGTGGGACATCGTTCAATCGATTGAGATAGCGAGCGGCCGCGCAATCGCCGCGACGTTGTTCCTCGCGCTGCTGTGGGCTGCCGAGGGGGCGTGGCCGATGTTTCTGGGCCGTAAACGCCGCGCGGCTCACTACGCGCGCAACGCCGCGCTTGGTATCGTCAATGCCGTCGTCGTCGCCACGATCTTCACCGGTGCGCTGTTATTCGCGACAGAGCGGGCCGCGCGCACGAACCTGGGTCTGCTCCACTGGCTTGACTTGCCCGTGTATCTCGAGTGGCCCATCGCCGTGCTCGCGCTGGACGCCTGGCAGTACGCGTGGCATGTCGCCAATCATAAGGTCCCGTTCCTCTGGCGGTTTCACGCCGTACACCACAGCGATGCGGAAATGGACGCCAGCACCGCGGTCCGGTTTCACACCGGCGAGATCGCGCTGTCGGCGATAGCGCGCCTGCTAGTCCTGCCCGCGCTCGGTCTGTCGATGCTGCACGTCGCGGTGTACGAAACGATCCTGCTTCCGATCATCCTGGTTCACCACAGCAACGTCCGAGTCCCGCATCGCGTCGATAGGATCGCCCGTATGGTGATCGTGACGCCGTGGATGCACTGGGTGCACCACAGCGATCTGCAACCGGAGACCGACTCCAACTACTCCAGCATCTTCTCGTTCTGGGACCGGCTGTTCAGGACGCTTCGCTTGCGGCCCGATCCTGGAAACATTCACCTCGGCCTCCGCGGCTTCGCCCACCAGGAATGGCGTAGTCTCACCGGAATACTCGGCATTCCGTTCATCCACCGGTTCCGTTCATCCCACATACGCAGGGACTGAGGCCGGAAGCCAACGCTTTCCGCCCGGTTTCCTCTGCGTCCCGGCGTTTGCCATAATCCGCGGCTGACTTGGGCGGCGAACCTCGGGCGGAGACGGCATGGCAGGCATCCTCGGATACGGCGCGTACATCCCATTCAACCGGCTGCAGCGCGCGGCCATCGGCGCGGCGCTGGAAACGCGGCCGGGCAAAGGCGAGCGCGCGGTCGCCAGTTTCGACGAAGACACAGTCACGATGGCCGTCGAGGCCTCGCACGCGGCGCTGCACTCGCGCCACGATATCAAGCCGACCACGCTCCTCTTTGCGACGACCGACCCGCCGTACCAGGAAAAACTCAACGCCGCGACGATCCACGCCGCGCTCGATCTGCCCGCTGCGGTCCTCGCGCAGGACCTCGGCGGTTCAACGCGCGCGGGACTCACTACGCTGATGCTCGCCGCACGGGCTGGCGACGCATCTCCGTCGCTCGCCGCCATCTCCGATATCCGCATCGGCGCGCCGGAAGGCGCCGCGGAAGCCTCCGGAGGCGATGCTGCAGTCGCGTTCTTGTTCGGCACATTGAATCCGATCGCGGAAATCGTCGCGACGTATTCGGAAACGCTCGAGCACCAGGCGCAGTGGCGCGTGCC
>CAYUZD010000319.1:0-4057 GCA_964449475.1 uncultured Nitrospirales bacterium | reverse complement strand
GCATGAGGCCTTCCGACGCGCCGCGGGCGGCGCCATCGACGACATTGCGGCTCTCAATCTCGACCGCGATGCGGCCGGCGCCGAGCGTCGCGGGCGTCTCCGTTTCGGGGATCAGTATCTTCGAGATGAGGATGGCCGCCGGCGCGCTCATCAGCGACGCGGCGAGCAAGTGTCCGGGTTCCGCGCCGAACGTCGCGTAGATAATCATGACGTTCGCGGCCACGGTCGCCATGAACGCCGACATCACCGTCAGCAACTCCGACCGCGTCATCGCGCGGAGGTAGCCCTTGAGCGTCGGCATCGACTCGATGCCCATGAACACGAGGATGGCGGTGCCGAAGGTCTCCGCGCCCGACGTGCGCAGCGTGCGGCGCATGAGCCACGCCATCCCGCGCACGAGCGCCTGGATCACGCGCAGGTGGTAGAGGATGCCCGCGATTGAGGAGACGACGATGATCGTCGGCAACACGGAGAACGCGAGCGCGGCATTGATCGTGAGTGATTGCGGCGCGCCCTCCAGATCGCTGGCGGCGAGTTCGACCGCGAACGGCCGGATGAGGTTGCCGAACACGAAACTCGCGCCCTGGTTCGACGCCTCCGTCAGCGTGTCGAATACCGCGCGCACGGCGCCGAAGAACCGCTCGCCGAAGCTCGTCCTCAGCACGAGCAGCGCGAGCGCGACCTGCAACCCGAGCCCGATGCCCACCAGCCGCCAATCCACGCGACGACGGTTTTCGGATAGCGCCCACGCGAGCGCGATCATCGCGAGGAGACCGAAGATGCTGATTATGCGGTCCATCGTGAGAGTGTAACCGAAGCGCCTGGGGTGTGCATCGACCCGCTACAATTTCCACCCGAAGCGTTGCAGGAACCCCAGAAACCCGGAGCCGTGTTCCTCGCGGCGGACGAGTTTGAGGATCGTGTCCGCGTTGGCGGCGGTCATGAGCGATTCGCGGAAGCCGGGTTCTTCGAGGAGGTGTGCGATACCGGCGAGGTTTCGGACGTAGGTCTGGAATTCGTTGCGCGGGACGACGAGCAGGATGATCAGGCGGGCGGGTTCGCCGTCGTGCGCGCCGAAATCGATGCCGTCCGGCGCGATGCCGAGCGCACCGACGATGTTCTCGACGCGATCCGTCGCGCCGTGGGGCAGCGCGACGCCGCCGCCCATGGCGGTGCCGCCGGCGGATTCGCGCGCGTAGACCACCTCGCGGACCGGATCGCGCTGGGCGGGGGAGAGGTCTTCGGCGTGGACGAGCAGGTCGATGAGTTCATCGATCGCGGCCCACCGGTCGCGCGCGGCGAGCCGGGGCTGGATGACGCTGCGGTGCAAGAGTTCGCCGAGCAGCATGCGCTGCGTCAGTCTTCGACGCGCGACTTCTTTTGCTTGATCTTCTTGAGGCGGAAGGTGTCTTCGCGTTCGCGCTCTTCGAGCACGCGCTTGATGAGGTTCACCTCGCCGCGCAGCTTGGGCAGCAGGTATTCGTTCAGCGCGTTGATGCGCCGGTTCGTCTTCTTCACTTCCTCGCCGAGGATCTGCAGATTGCGCTCGAGCGGCGCGCACCGCACCAGTTGTTCGATCATGCGCTCGGCGGACTCGGCCGCTTCGAGCACCTGCGACGGCGTATCGAGCAGGCCGACGCCGCGTTCCTTGGGCAGTCGCACGATGTTTTCCGCGTCGATGTGCCCGAGGTCCATGCCCCAGACGCGTTCCGTCTGTACTTTAAGATTGAGGTCGCGCCGGCCGGCCACCGCGAGCGACCGCACGCCCGGCGTGCCCGAGATGGCGCGCGCCATCGCCAGGTCGGCCACCGCGCGCCGCCCGCGCACGTGCAGTTCGTTCCGGAGACTGCGCAACTGTTTCGCGCGGTCGATCAGTTCCTTGAGGAGCGCCTCGCGCTTGCCCTCGAGCAGCGACACACCGTCGCTCGCGAGTTTGATCTGACCCTTCTTCGACATCAGGGTCATGCGCGTTGCGGCTTCGCCGGTCATGCTCCGATCTCCAACCTTGAACCTCGTGTGCCACGCCTAAACGGGGTTCAGTTTAGGCGTGTGTTTCTGCTCCACGCATTCACGCCTAAGCTGAACTTCGCTTAGGCGTGGCACCCGTTCTAGCTCTTAAAATCGTCCGGGGTCGTCGGCTTCCAGTACTGCTCGACGATCTCGCGTTTGACGCGGGTCAACTCCGCCTTCGGCAGCAGGCCCATCAGCTTCCAGCCGAGCGCGAAGGTTTCTTCGATTTTGAACCGATTGAAGCCCTGACCGACCATGTACCGCTCGAACGCGACGGTGAAGTTCAGGTAGTTCTTGTCCATCGGCGTAAGCGCGTCTTCACCGACGATGGCCATCAGCTTGCGCACGTCGCGCCCGCGGGCATACGACGCGTAGAGCTGGTTCGACCATTCGCGGTGCCACGCCTCGGTGCGTCCCTTGCCGATACCGTTGTTCATCAGGCGCGACAGACACGGCAGGATGTCGACCGGCGGGAAGATGCCTTGCCGGTGCAGCGCGCGCCCGAGCACGATCTGGCCCTCGGTGATGTACCCCGTCAGGTCCGGGATCGGGTGCGTGATGTCGTCGTCCGGCATCGTGAGGATGGGGATCTGCGTGACCGAGCCCTTCTTCCCGCGGATACGTCCGGCGCGCTCGTAAATCGTGGACAAGTCGGTGTACATGTAGCCGGGGTAGCCGCGGCGGCCGGGAATTTCTTCACGGGCCGACGCGATCTGGCGGAGCGCTTCGCAGTAGGCCGTCATGTCCGTCAGGATCACGAGCACCTGGTAGCCCTTGTCGAACGCGAGGTACTCCGCGATCGTCAGCGCGCAACGCGGCGCGAAGATGCGCTCGATCGCCGGGTCGTCGGCCTTGTTCATGAAGGTCACCACGCGCGAACCCTGGCCGCCTTCCTCGAACGAACGGCGAAAGTATTCGGCTTCGCGGGCCGTGAGACCCATCGCGCCGAACACCACCACGAAATCTTCCGCTTCGCCGCGCACCTGCGCCTGTTGCACGATCATGTTCGCCAGTTCGTTCGCCGGCAGACCGGAACCCGAGAACACCGGCAGCTTCTGCCCGCGCACGAGCGTGTTGAAGCCGTCGATTGAGGTCACGCCGGTCTCGATGAAGTCGTTCGGTTTGTCGCGCGATACGGGGTTGATGGCCGAGCCGCCGATCTCGCGCTCGAACTCCGGCACGATCGGCGCGAGGCCGTCGATGGGCTCGCCGACGCCGTTGAAGAACCGGCCGATGACTTCCGTCGAGCAGCCGATGCGCGCGCCTTCGTTCTTGAGCGATACGCGCGTGCCCTTCACGTCGACGCCCGTCGTGCCCTGGAGCATCTGGACGACCGCGTGCTTCGTGGTCGCCTCGAGCACCTGGCCCTGGCGGGTCTCGCCGCTCTCGAGCTTGAGGTCGAGGATCGCGCCCGTCGGGAAGCGGTCACCGTTGCGCAGGAACACGAGCGGACCGGTGATATAGGTCAGGTCCCAGTATTCCTTCTGGAGCAGTTCAGCAGACATTCTCGGTCACTCCCTGGTTCAGGCGGCAGCCGCTTGCTTGAGGCCTTCGATCGCGGCTTGCATGTCTTCCACGACCTTCTTCTTCTTGTCGATAAATCCGTTCGAATTCAACTCGCGCAGACGGGCGATCTGTTCGCGCGAGGGGTGCGACAACAGGTTGTTCAGCAGCACGCCCGAGCGCAGCGCCCCGCTGCACGCTTCGTAGAACGAGAGCAGCGCATCGAGCAGGTGGCCGGTCTTCTCGAGCGAGCTGTACGCGTCGTCGTCCGAGTACGCGTTCTGCTGCAGGAAGGATTCCTTGAGCATGCGCGCGAACTCGAGCAGCAGGCGCTCCTGGTCCTGCAACGCGTCGGGACCGACGAGCTGCACGATCTCCTGGAGTTCCGTGTCGCGCTGGAGCAGGTCAACGGCCTGTTGGCGGCGCTGGCCCCAGCCGGCCGGTGCGTTCTGCCGGAACCACGGCTCGAGCTCCTTGAAGTACAGCGAGTAGCTCAGGTTCCAGTTGCAGCTCGGATAATGGCGCGAGTACGCGAGCTTGGCGT
>CAYUZD010000318.1:0-4061 GCA_964449475.1 uncultured Nitrospirales bacterium | reverse complement strand
GCAACGGGTCACCGGGAGGGTCGCGCTCCCGCGCGACCGCGAAGTACGCCACCGGACTTCGGCCCGAGATCCGGCCAGCCGGGGCTGGCGCGAAGGCGGCGCGATCGGCGGATCAGTTCCCGACGCCGCTCGACGCGGCGGCGCGGCGCTTGTAGAGGTCTTCGAACTGTCTGATGCGCGTATCGAAGTAGGTGAACAACTTCTCGTAGAGCGGCGCGTTGCCCGCGGCGATAATCGATCGGTGGTTGGTCACCGTCGAGTCGAGCAGAAGCACGTCCTCGAGCGAGTTACCGTACGCATCGGTCGCGACGCAGCCGGCCTCGTGTGCGACGAGCAGGCCCGCCGCGAAGTCGTACGGGCACACGCCGACGACGTTCCCGCGGCCGGCGTTGATGAACTGATCGATGACGAGCGGCTTGATGTCCCGGTGAAACCGGTCCGCGAAATCAATGCACGCGTCGAGCTGGTTGCTCACAAGCCGCGTGAGGCTGAATGACGTGCTGTTGCACGAAAAGAATCCGCCCTTGAGGCTGCTGAGGTCCATGAGCCGCGCCGCAACCGGGAAAATCAACTCCGCGGGCCGCGCGGGCACCGTCATCGACCACGTAAGCTGTTCGAGGTCGGTGTTCTCACTGAGCGTGATCTTGCGCTGGTGGCCGTCCACGTAGAGCTTCGTGCCCTTCCCGCGCTCCGCGTAAAACGTGCGGTTGCCCATGATCTCCATCACGAGCGCGTTGTCCACGTCGGCATACGTAGGCCGTTCGATCACGCGCGTGCTGCACACGGAGATGACACAACCCTCGAAGCCGCTCTTCGCCGCGCGCGTGCCGTCGATTGGATCGATGACGAGCAGGTTCTGCGGATGCCCCGTCGCGAACGTCGTGTACCCGGAGTCCTCGCTGTAGTACGCGACCGATCGCCGCGCGCGCTTGAGGAACGTCAGCAGCGCCTTCTCGGCGACAACGTCGAGCTCGAACGTCGCGTCACCGCTCTGCGCCTGGCCGACGACCTCGCGGCCCTTGAGCGAGTTGATCACCGGCCGGATCGCGCGCCGGATCGCCTTGGCGAGATCGACGAGGAATTCACGCGGCAGGATCTTCGACCCGCTCGCCTCTGATCTCGCGGACGGACCCGTCGGGATCGGCTTGCGCGCGGGCGCGGTCAACACCGGCTTCTTGGACTTCGATTTGCCCGAAGGCTTGCCGGTCACGGGCTTGGCCGCCGCGGGCTTGGCCGCCGCGGTCGCTACAGGCGCCGCCTTCGCGGCGGGCGCAGGCTTCGCTGCCGGCTTCGGCGTCGGCTTGGCCTTCGCGCGCGACGCCGGGGCCTTCGCGGACTTCGAGGCGGACTTCTTTGGAGCGGGTGCAGCGCGCTTCTTGGTCGATTTTTTCGCTGGCTTCTTCTTGGAGGACTTGCTAGCTGCCATTCGCTCCTCGCAGTTTTCTCAGTTTGTACCGCGTTGTCGATTTAGAACGTAAGTGACTGAAATATAGGCACTTATAATCATAAAGTGTGACGGATCCTCGTCCAGAACAGGGGTTTTGATTGGCGAAGTTTCTACATTTTTAGCGTGTGAGTTTAACAACTTCCGAACCCGTTGTAAAGTCCTAAACCGTTGTCCTGAAAGGTACTGCATTGTTGACCCGGTCGCGTTGAGACGCCCGCAAGCGCTGTGTTATAAGGCGCGCCGTCCCTGCCGGCGGATCCGGTGTCTCGGCGTCTGTCTACAATTCGCGGCAGGGTTGGAAACCCCGCCCCCGCATGAGCCGTCCGCTAATCCTGGTCACGAACGACGACGGAATTGCGTCGCCCGCGCTCGAGGTTCTGGCCACATCACTCGCGGAGCTCGGCGAGGTCTGGGTGTTCGCGCCCGACCGCGAACAGAGTGCCGTGGGTCACGGGGTCTCGCTGCACCGGCCGCTCCGCGCCAAGCAGGTGCGCGATCGGTGGTACATGATCGACGGCACGCCGGCGGACTGTGTGTTGCTCGCCGTGCGCGCGCTACTCCCGCGCCCGCCAAACGCGGTCGCCAGCGGGATCAACACCGGCCCGAACCTCGGCGACGACGTGACGTACTCGGGGACGGTCGCCGGCGCGTACGAAGGCATGCTGCTCGGCTTTCCGTCGATTGCGATCTCGAACGGCGGCTACGAGCCGACGGACTACAAGACTGCGGGACGCTGCGCGCTGCAGATTTTGCGCGAGGTGTTGCAGCGGGGCGTGCCGCCCGATACGGTGTTAAACGTGAACGTGCCCGACATGCCGTATGACGAGCTTATGGGCATCCGCATCACGCGACAGGGACTGCGCGAGTTTGACGACGAAATTGTCACGCGAAAGGATCCGCGAGGCAACGACTATTACTGGATCGGCGGGCTGCACGTGGATAGCGTGGGACAGCCGGGGACCGATATGGAGGCGATCAAGCAGGGCTATGTCAGCGTGACGCCGCTGCACCGGAACCTGACGAACGCCGAGGCCTTCGTCGCGATGCAGGGATGGGACCTCAAGCTATGAAATGGCTGCAGAACCTGTACAAGTGGGTCCTGAGCTGGGCGCATACGCCCTACGGCGCTGCCGCACTGTTCCTGCTGGCGGTGGCCGAATCGAGCGTGTTTCCCATCCCGCCCGATGTGCTGCTGATCGCGCTGTGCCTGGGCCACCGCGAGAAATGCCTGCGGTTCGCGACAATCTGCTCCGCAGGCTCGGTGATCGGCGGCATGATTGGCTACGGCATCGGTTGGGGACTCTGGCACGCCGTGGACCAGTTTTTCTTCGACTACGTACCCGGATTCACGCCCGAAGCCTTCGAGCGCGTGCAGAATCTCTACCGCGAGTACGACGTGGCCATCGTGTTCGCCGCCGCGTTCACGCCGATTCCCTACAAGGTCATCACCATAACCGCGGGTGTGTTCGGGTTGAATTTCCTGGTTTTCGTTCTCGCGTCGATCGTCGGACGTTCCGCGCGGTTCTTCCTCGTCGCGGGCCTGCTCTACTGGTTCGGACAGCCCATCGGCGAGTTCATCGACAAGCGATTCAATCTTGTCGTAAGCGTGTTTACCGTGTTGTTCTTCGGCAGCTTCTACGTGCTCAAGTTCGTGTTGCACTAGAGGACGAGCCGAAGCGGCGGGACGCCGCCTCCGCCCTATTCGACCAGCCGATCCGGATCCGTTTGACTATACCGTTGCCGCGTGTGCAGCCGTTCGGCCTCGCGTTTTAGGATGGCCTCGGCGATGAGGCGCGCGGGCGGTGATGTGTCCTGCGCGAATGCCTGCGCAACTACGTCTTCGGGTACGTCCAGCGCGTAGAGGTAATACATCAGCTTCTCACCGTTGTGCCGGAGCAGGCTCTCGACGCGCCGGGTGAGTTCCTGTATCAGGTCTTCCCGGTTCGCAGGAGCTGCGGCAGCCGGCAATCCGCAGTCGTGCACCAGTGCGCGGCGAATTTCGTCCAGGTTGGCGTCCACGAATCCATTACGCCACGGCCGGGCGCGGCCGTCAATCGCGTGGTGGACGGCAACGGGCGTGGGATATAATGGAGGGGTCGTTTAACTGGAGTGTGTTCATGTCCGACCTGCGTGCGTCTGAAAACCCTTTGCAATCGCTGGATGAATGGGAAGAGTTCGTCGTCGCGCGGTACCCCGAGGAGGGCGTCACCGCGAACAAGTTCGACAAGGACTTTCGCAACTACGACGACCCCGCTCGTGCGTCGGTGCGGGAATTCTACCGGCTGAACCACCAGCACCAGACGCTGGACTTCGCGCGCGCCAAAAAGGCCGAGTACGGCAGGCGCGACTATCGCGAGATGGGCGTGTGGGAAGCGTGCGAGTACCTTAACACCCTCGTGGACGACAGCGACCCGGACACGGACTTGACGCAGATCCAGCATCTGCTGCAAACGTCCGAAGCGATTCGGGCGGACGGGCACCCGCGCTGGTTCGTGTTGACGGGCCTCATCCACGACCTCGGCAAGACGCTCTGCCTGCGCGGCGAGCCGCAGTGGGCCGTGGTCGGTGACACATTCCCGCTCGGCTGCAAGTTCTCCGACAAGATCGTGTATCC
>CAYUZD010000317.1:0-4112 GCA_964449475.1 uncultured Nitrospirales bacterium | reverse complement strand
CCCGTCATCCCTGCGAAAGCAGGGATCCCCCGCCAACGAGAAGCCCCGCCCGCGACGCCTTGCAATCCCGCCCCACCCGATCTAGTCTTATCCATCAGGAGACACTGAACATCCATGCGCTGCGCACACTGCGGACGCGACGTGACCCACAGAAACTGGCACCAATTTCGCGCGGACGGCGGATATCGATGCGTTCACTGCGACAACGTCTTCTATGTCGACGCCGGCCAAGCGCGGAAGCGGCTGTGGTGGATCAGTCTGTTGTGGATGATCGGAATCCTGCTGGGCGGAATCGCGCTGGGCAGATTCGTCGAGCCGAATCCCTGGGTCATTGTCGCGTACATCGCCGTCCTCATGGTCGTAGGGGTCGCTATCCTCTCCGCGATCGCGCGCCACAGGCTCGCCGACGTGTCTACGCTTCCCGGCCTGCCGCGAAAGGTCCTCTGGCGCCGCCGCTGTTTCGCCTATGGCGCGCCCTTCTTCATCGTCGGCCAATTGCTCGCAATCGTCTCGCGGCCGTACGTCCCCACCGACGACTGGTCTCACTACATCAGCATCACGGGCTCCGCCATCTTCTTCCTCTTCATCCTCGCCGGCTTCGCCATGGCCCCGAGCACCGATACCGAGCCACCAGCCCGGTAATCCACGAAATCTGCTCCGCGTCTCCGCGTGAGCCCATCCATTCAGTCCATCTGCGTCCATCTGCGCAATCTGCGGACAAGCGGTTAGCCGTTCGTTAACAACTTACCCCTTGTCCCGCGCCCGTCAATATTGACGATCCGCATCGCCACCCTTGTTCCTCACAAACCGTATCGCACACCCAACCGAGTGCAACACCCTTGCAAGAGATATAGGGACACACGAGAAAGGAGTAGACCCATGCACGACCCGTAGAACTCTCCACGGCTCCGCGGCTCCGCGTGCGACGTTCGAGGGTGCCCTCCCACCCCGCTACCGCTACGGCGTCTCGCCCGAAGTGTCGCCGTGCAGCGCCCGCGTGCCTTCCAGGATTTCCTGCATGGACAGGAACAACAGCCGGCCCGCTTCCTGCGGCGCGTGGAATCCGGCGGAATTTTCGGACGACACGAAGTCGATGAGGAAGCTCGCGCGGCGTTGACGGTGCCGTGCTTCGGCCAGTTGCGCGTCGTCGACCCCGGCCTGCGCGCCCGCCTGGATGTCGTCGATGAACTGGATGAGCCGGTCGAGCGCGTCGTCCTGCATCGCGATGGTCCGTGCCTGGATCGATTCCGCCCGCGCGATCAGTTCGTCCGACGGCACCGGGTGACACGTGCGGCACGAGCGGTCGACATTCAGCAGCGGGCTGCGTACGTGGTGGTCGGTGATTTTCTTCGCGCCGACGCGCTTGTACGGCATGTGACAATCGACGCACGACACGCCCGCGCGCGCATGGATGCCCTGCGACCACAGCTCGAACTCGGGATGCTGCGCCTTCACCATGTCCGCGCCGGTCTCCGCGTGTTGCCAGTCGCGGAACGCGATCGAGTCGTAGTAATCGAGGATCTCGTCCGCGCGCCGGCCCTGGTGCCAGGGATACGTAAGCTGCGTGTTCGTGCCCTTGAAGTAGTACTCGACGTGGCACTGCGCGCAGACGAACGTGCGCATCTCCTCGCGCGACGCGTCGCGGTTCACGTCGAAGTCCGCCGCGCCTTCCACCGCTTTCACAAGCGCGATGCCTTCCATGAACGCCGGCCGCGTAATGCGCAGCTCCATCGTCACCGGGTCGTGACAGTCGATGCACGCGATCGGGTGGTCGACATGCGTCCGCGCTTCGGGATACGGCATCGCGTTCATCATCGCCGCGCCCGCCGCGAGGTCGCCGCCGCCGAGCGCGTTGTACGCGGTGACGACGGACGCGTGGCACTGCACGCATGCGCCCGGCTGCGGTTTCTGTTGCCGCTCGGTAAATGTCTGGTCGTCGAGCATGTACGCGTGCCCGCGTTCCTCCCGATGGTCGATCGCGAACCCATACCCGGCCCACAACCGCGTCAGCCTCGGGTCGTTCTCCAGCTTCGACCGAGCGACCTCCGTGCGCGGATCGGCGGCGGTCGGGGCCTTGGGCAGCGCATCGCTTCCGCCGAACCGCGTGCGTTCCACGTCCACCGTCCGGCTGTAGTCCTCGAAATGCAACGGATAATTCCGGCCCCAGATCGCGGGATCGTCCGTCTCCTCGGACAGTTCCACGACATGCAACACAGGGTTCACGCCCTCGACACGCTTCTCCAGAATGTCCATCGCGAGCGTCAGCACCAGCACGGTCCCGATCACGCCCGCTACCAAGGTGACCACGGCCCAACGCACCACGCCGCGATTCGGCGCAGGACGATCAGTCATCGGTCTTCCTCCTCTTCGTGCGCGATATCGTAATCGTCATCGACCGGCGGCGCTCCGCAAGCTAATGCCCAACATCAGCGTGACACCGCACGCATGACATCGCCTGCTCGGGCCGCACGTACACATCGATATCGTGCGTGAAATCGCCGTGACACTCCCGGCAACTCGCCTCGGCAAGGCGGTGGTTGAACGGCGTGATCCGGATCGGATCCGGGAACCGCCCCGTCGTGAACGCCCACGAATGGTTGAAGCCGTTCACGGCCTTGCTCGCGTACTTACCGGTGAGTGTGTGCGCAGTGTGGCAATCGTTGCAGGTCGCCACGTGATGGTGCGGCCCGCGTTGCCAGCCTTCGTACTGGTCGCGCATGACGTGGCAGTTCATGCACGCCGTGGGGTCGTCCCGCAGATACGACGCGCCCTCCGCATAGGCGAACGTAAACAGCCCCGCGCCGGCCAACACACCGAGCACGCCCGCGGCGCTCCACACCAGCCACCGCGCGATTCGGCCCGGGTCCACCCCTGCCTCATCCGTCTCGTCCCCCGCATCCATGATGGAAGCCTAACCGATCGACAACCGCCGAGTGCAACAGACTTGCATGGAGATAGAGGGACATAGACAGCGAGTCACGACCCACAACGATCTCCGCGACTCCGCGACTCCGCGTGAGACGAAAAAAACCACCCCTAAGCGGAGTTTAGGGGTGGCACGAACGATTCTGGGTGGCAATCAGTACCGGTAGTGTTCCGGCTTGTACGGGCCGTCGACGGAGACGCCAAGGTAGTCGGCCTGGCCCTTGGTCAGTTTGCTGAGCTTCACGCCGAGTTTGTCGAGGTGCAACCGCGCGACTTCCTCGTCCAGCAGCTTCGGCAGCGTGTACACCTTGCCTACCTCATACTTGGCGGTCTCGGTCGCGAGCGAAACCTGCGCGACGACCTGGTTCGTGAAGCTGTTGGACATCACGAAGCTGGGGTGGCCCGTGGCGCAGCCGAGGTTCACCAGCCGGCCGCGGGCGAGCAGGATTATCGAGTGACCGTCGGGGAAAATAAACCGGTCCACTTCCGGCTTGATGTTTTCTTCCTTGATACCCTTGGTGCTCTCGAGCCAGGTCACCTGGATTTCCGAGTCGAAGTGGCCGATGTTGCAGACAATCGCCTCGTCCTTCATCTTCTGCATGTGCTCGCCGCGAATCACGTCGCAACAGCCGGTCGTCGTGACGAAGATGTCGCCGATCTTCGCGGCCTCTTCCATCGTGGTGACCTGGTAGCCCTCCATCGCGGCTTGCAACGCGCAGATGGGGTCGATCTCGGTGACGACCACGCGCGCTCCTAGGCCCGCCATCGCGCGGGCGCAGCCCTTGCCGACGTCGCCATACCCTGCGACGACGACGATCTTGCCGGCGATCATCACGTCCGTGGCGCGCTTGATGCCGTCGCCCAGTGACTCGCGGCAGCCGTAGATGTTGTCGAACTTCGATTTGGTCACCGAATCGTTGACGTTGATCGCGCGCGTGAGCAGCTTGCCCTGCTTCTGCATGTGGTAGAGCCGGTGCACGCCGGTCGTCGTCTCTTCGGAGACACCGATCAGGTCGTCCACGACGTTGTGCCAGTGGTGCTTGTCCTTCGCGTGGACGCTGTGCAGCAGCGTGTCGACGATCTCGATTTCCTTGTTGCTCTTGTCGATCTTCGGTAACTTGCCGGTCTTGTTGAAGGTCTGTTCGAATTCATACCCGCGGTGGATCAGCAGCGTCGCGTCGCCGCCG
>CAYUZD010000316.1:0-4147 GCA_964449475.1 uncultured Nitrospirales bacterium | reverse complement strand
TGCTTCGATCCGGCGATTTGTCGGCCGCCGAGGCGGCGGCGGACGAAGCCATCGCGCTGTGCCGCCGCTCTCTGCGCGTGTGTCTCGAAGCTGACGCCCAGGGCATACGCGCCCGCGCCCTTCTGCGCCGCGACGGACCCGCGGCGCGCGACGCCGCGGAAGCCGCGCTTGCCCAAGCGGCCGCGCTCATCGAGCGGTCAGGCGCAAAGCTGCTCGCGCCGGCGCTCTTGGAATGGCGCGCCGAACTTGCCGCGACGGTTGGAAATGAGGACGAGCGATTGCGGTTGCTCTCGGAAGCGGCGCGTGGTTATCTCGAAATTGACGCTCCGGGCCACGCCCAGCGGATCCAGCGGGAGTGCGTAGTCCCGCCAGATTCAAAAGGCGAACAGCGCGGTTGAAACAGTCCCGAAACAATTGAACTGCGGGCCGCCGCAAGGCATCCGGACGACCTGGCTCCACCTGCGAAGTTGCACGAAATCACGTTGCGCGCTATGGTCATGGTCTGCACGGGGCTGAATGTCGAGGGAACACGATGTCCGAGACCAAATCGCATCACACCACGCGCGGGAAGCTATCCCGCCGGCAATTCTTGAGGCGCACCGCGGGCTTGACCGCCGCCGCGACGGGCTTTCCGATGATCATCCCGGGCAGCGCGCTCGGGCTGGGCGGGGCGACCGCGCCGAGCAACCGGATCGTGATGGGGTGCATCGGCGTCGGAAGCCAGGGCACGGGTAATCTCGAAGGGTTCCTGAAATTTCCGGAGGTGCAGGTCGTCGGCGTGGCGGACGTGGACGCGAACCACCGAGCGCGCGCCAAGAAGATGATCGACGGCACCTACGACAATACCGACTGCGCGGAGTACAACGACTTCCGCGAACTGATCGCACGCGAGGACCTGCAGGCGCTGTCGCTCGCGCTGCCGGACCACTGGCACTCGATCCCCGTCATCGAGGCCGCGCGCCGCAAGCTCGATATGTACGCGGAGAAGCCGCTTGCGCTGACGATCGCCGAGGGCCGCGCGATGGTGACCGCGGTGAAGGCGAACAAGGTTGTGTGGCAGACCGGTAGCTGGCAGCGCTCGCGGCCGCACTTCCGGCAGGCGTGCGAGGTCGTGCGGAACGGCCGCATCGGCGAGGTGCACACGATCAAGGTGGGACTGCCGACGGGGTCCGGGTGCGACACGGTGAAGGAGATGCCGGTGCCCGCGGGGTTCGACTACAACCGGTGGCTCGGTCCCGCGCCGGACGCGCCGTACACGGAGCTTCGCTGCCACTGGAACTTCCGCTGGATCCTGGATTACTCGGGCGGGCAACTGACCGACTGGGGCGCGCACCATTGCGACATCGCGAACTGGGCGATGGGCACGGAGCGCACGGGCCCGATCGAGATCGAAGGCACGGGCATCTTCCCGCGGTCGGGGTTGTGGAACGCGGCGACGGACTACTACGTGATTTGCCGGTTCGCGCCGGGCGCGTCACCCGTTGCGCCGAAGGGCTTCAACATGATCCTGTCGAATTCTTTCCCGAACGGCGCGCGGTTCGAGGGCGCGAACGGCTCGGTGTTCGTCGATCGCGGCGGCTGGCAGACCGACCCGGAGAATTTGAAGGACACCGTGATCGGCGAGAACGAGGTACACCTGTATGCGTCGGACAACCATGCGGGGAACTTCCTCGATTGTGTGCGGTCGCGGAAGGAGACCATCACGCCGATCGAGGCCGCGCACTATGCGATCAACAACGCGCACCTGGGCAACGTCGCGATGCGGCTGGGGCGCAAGGTGCGCTGGGACCCCGTGAAGGAGCGGTTCATCAACGATCCGATCGCCGACCGCCTGCTGAGCCGCGCGATGCGCGCGCCTTGGACGATTTGAGGGGAGACAGGACGATGCACTACGCACTGCGAATCGCCGCGATCGCGTCGCTCACCGCCGCATCCGGCTGCGTCATGTTCACCAGCCAGGCGGGTCCGGGCGAATCGAGTGCGCCGGGGATCGACGAGCGGGAGGCCTCGCGCGCGATCAGCCAGATTCAGAAATACGAATTTGGCGACGACCGCGAACCGCTCACGGTCGTCGAAGGTATCGTGCAGCGCGCGCAATTCCAGACCGAGGATCGTAAGCTGGTCGCATCAATGCTGGCGGAGGAACTCAACCTCGTCCTGGTAACCAACGACGCAAAACGTTTCATCTGCCGGCAGCTCGCCGTCATCGGTACACCGAACGAGGTGCCGGCGTTGGTCCGCGCGTTGCGCGAGCCGGCGCTGTCGGACATGGCGCGGTATGCGCTCGAACCGATGGAAGACCGCGGCGTGGACGAAATGCTGATCGCGACGTTGCCGATGGTGTCCCCGGAGATCCAGGTCGGAATCATCAACTCCCTGGCCGTGCGCAAGTCCTACGTCGCGCTGAACACGCTGCGCGACCTGCGCGACTCGCCCGATCCCGCCGTGGCTGAGGCGGCGAAGCACGCCGTCGGCCGCATCGAGGGGATGATCATCCCGTAGGGTGGGAGCGGCGTCCCGTCGCTTCTGCTTTGGGCGCACGCGAAACGGAAGCCACCCCTAAGCGGAGCTTTGGGGTGGCACAGTAAACCCGCGACCCATTTGTGGTGGATCGGACTATTTCTTCGGCATCGCGACCCATTTATCCTTCGACTTCGCGCTCTTGACGACCGTCTCGATGAACAGCATCCCGCGCAGGCCGTCGTCCACCGACGGGAAATCGAGCGCGAGTGGATCGGGCTTCTCACCGAGGATGTGCGCGCGCATAGTATCGGTCGCGTTCTTGTATATGTTCGCGAAGGCCTCGAGGAACGCCTCTGGGTGGCCGGACGGGATGCGCGTGGCGCGCGCGGCCGCGGGGCTTTTCTCGCCGATGTAACCGTTGCCGCGCTTCCAGACCTCCTCGGGGCCGTCCTGCGACTTGATGTGCAGGTAGTTCGGGTGTTCCTGGCGCCACTCGATGCCCTTCGACTCGCCGTAGACCCAGATCGCGAGATTGTTTTCCTCGCCCACGGAGATCTGGCTCGCGTGCAGCAGTCCGCTCGCGCCACCCTCGAACCGCAGCAGCACGTTGCCGTCATCGTCGAGCCGGCGGCCCTTGACGAACGTGTGCAGGTCGGCGCACATCTCGCTGATGCGCAGGCCCGTGACGTACTCGGCGAGGTTCTCCGCGTGCGTGCCGATGTCGCCCATGCAGCCCGCGGCACCGCTGCGTTTGGGGTCCGTGCGCCACGCGGCCTGCTTCTGGTCGGACTTCTCGAGCGCGGTCGAGAGCCAGCCTTGCGGATACTGCACGACGACTTTGCGGATCTTGCCGAGGTCGCCGCCGCGCGCGAGGTCGCGCGCGAGTTTCACCATCGGGTAGCCGGTGTAGTTGTGCGTGAGCGCGAAAACCTTGCGCGAGGCGCGGACGATCTTCTGCAGGTCGCGCGCTTCCTTCGTCGTCAGCGTCATCGGCTTGTCGCAAACGACGTGGAATCCGGCCTCGAGGAAGGCCTTTGCGACTGGAAAATGCACGTGGTTCGGCGTGACGACGGACACGAAATCGATGCGCTCGCCGGCCGGGAGCTTCGATTCCTTCTCAATCATCTCCTTGTAGGAGCCGTAGACGCGCGCGGGGGAGAGGTCGAGTTCGTCACCCTTCTGCTTCGATTTTTTCGCGTCCGACGAGAATGCGCCCGCGACCAGTTCGACGCCGCCGTCCAGCACGGCCGCCTTGTGGTGCACGTCGCCGATGAACGCGCCCGGGCCGCCGCCGACCATGCCCATCTTCAGTTTTCGGCCGAGTTTGCTCATGCGCGCGGCCCCTATTCTTCAAACGCCGCGTCGAAGGCGACGTCGGAGGGTTCGAAGTCGAGATTGCGGCAATACTCGCAGGACTCACGCGCGCCGTGTTCGCGATTCATGCCGGAATCTTCCCATTCGACCGACAGCGGGCCCTGGTAATCGATGCGGTTCAGCGCGCGGATGATGCCCTCGAAATTCACGTCGCCGCGCCCCACGGAGCGGAAGTCCCACCCGCGCCGGTGATCGCCGAAGTTGAGGTGCGAGCTCAGGATGCCCGACGTGCCGTCGAGCAGCATCGCGGAGTCCTTCATGTGCACGTGGTAGATACGATCGGGAAATGCGTCGATGAACTTCACCGGGT
>CAYUZD010000315.1:3091-4157 GCA_964449475.1 uncultured Nitrospirales bacterium | reverse complement strand
GAGATCGAGTCGAACAGCCGCGGCGTGATGGATCTCGCGAACTACAAAGCCGCGTTGTCGGATGATATCGCTGGAGTGATGACCACCTGCCCGAACACCCACGGCCTGTTTGAGCCGGAGATCCACGAAATTGCGCGGCTCGCGCACGAGGTGGACGCGCTGCTCTATTACGACGGGGCCAACCTCAACGCCATTCTCGGCGAGTGCCGGCCCGGCGACCTCGGGTTTGACGTGATGCATTACAACCTGCACAAGACGTTCGCGACCCCGCACGGCATGGGCGGCCCCGGCAGCGGCCCGGTCGGCGTGAGCGAGCGCCTCGTTCCCTATCTGCCCGGGCCGCGCGTGGTCAAACGCGGCGGCGCGTTCGCGCTCGAGACGCCGGAGAAATCGATCGGCAAGATGGCGCCGTTCTTCGGCAACTTCGGTATGGCCGTGCGCGCCTACGCCTACATGCGCCACCTCGGCAGCGAAGGCCTGCGCGGCGTGTCCCACGCCGCCGTGCTCAACGCGAACTACATCCACGCCCGGCTGAAGGACGCGTACGACTCCGCGTTCGACGGCCGGTTCATGCACGAGTGCGTGTTCGATGCGACGCGCCAGGCGAAAAAGGGGTCCAAGGCGATGGACATCGCCAAGGCGCTGCTCGACTACGGCTACCACGCGCCCACGGTGTACTTCCCGCTCACCGTCCACGAGAGCATCATGATCGAGCCGACCGAGACCGAATCCAAGGAGACCCTCGACCAGTTCTGCGACGCGATGCTCGAAATCGCCGCGCGGATTGACACCGAGGGCGACCCGTACAAAGACTCGCCAGTCACGACGCCCGTGGGCCGCCTCGACGAAGTCAAGGCCGCGCGCGATCTCAATTGCGCCTACCTCGACGCGCCGCGCGAGACCGTGCCCGCGCAAGCCTGACGGCGATGCGCGTATTCGATTTCTCGTTCGACGACCCGGCGGCGAACCTCGCGCTTGATGAGGTGCTGCTCGAGAACGCCGAAGCGGAGGACTCCGGCGAATGTCTCCGGTTTTGGGAAAGTCCCACGCCGTTCGTCGTGCTCGG
>CAYUZD010000315.1:0-2991 GCA_964449475.1 uncultured Nitrospirales bacterium | reverse complement strand
CCGAACAAGATCTCCGGCAACGCGCAGAAGCGCAAGCGCCGGTACTTCCTCCACCACGGTACACTGCTCTACGGCTTCGACGCGGCCGCATGCGCCCGGTATCTGAAAGAGCCTCCGGATCGGCCCGGCTACCGGGGAGACCGCGATCACATCGCGTTCGTCCGCAACCTCGAAATCCCGCGCGATCATCTCATCCGTGCCGTTTCAATCGTGTTTCAGTACTCCGAAACCAGCGACCTGGCTGACGGTGAGAAGACGCAGGCCCTCGACCTCGCCGCGCGCAAATACCGGTCGCCCGAATGGACCCACAGACGCTGAATTCCGGCCAAGTTCGCACTTCGGTGTGGTAGCATTCGGACAGGGGATTGACAGGGGGAACGCCGGCGCCGCCGGCGCACGCATCCGATGGCCACAGCGGATCGCCGTACGCAGATTCTTTCGATCGCGGTGGTGTTGCTCGTCACCGCGCTGGGGGGACTCGCCCTGTGGAAGTCCGGCGGCGCAAACCGCGAATTCCTGACGAACCAGCGCGAGACCGCTCTCCAGAAGCGCGAAGCGGCCGGTCTCAGCGACGAACAAGTTGAACAATTGCTCGCGTGGGCCGAGGACTACGTCCACGCGGTCCAGCGCCGCGACTGCGAACAGGTCATCGCGATGACGGCGTGGATGCAGGACCGGCTCGACTACGTTCGCGCCCGCGCGTCCGACGCCGTCGCCGAGGAGCAGGCCGCCCGCGAGGACCTATGCCAGAAGATCCATCGCGTGCCGCCGGATCGGAGCGAATTGTCCGAAGGCGGCGTGGATGACGCCGCACTGTTCACGCCGCTCGCCGAGGTCGAACTCGTGTCGGTCGATCCCGGCGCGGACGATCTCGAGGCGCCGTCGGCGGGCCGCGTGTGGCTTCGCGTACGCTATCCGGGGCCGAACGACGCCCTGCGAGACGCCTCGGGCCGCAGTATCAAGACCATCCGCGCGGGCCTGACGCTATCGCCCGAAGGCCGCGTGATCAAGGCGGGCATCGTGGGAAATGTGGAAATCGATACCGAGTCGGAACCGGTGTACTGGTAAGGGGGACGGACCATGCCATTGGCCAAGTGTGAACGCTGCGAGAAGCTCTTCGCGAAGACGGACAACCCGATTTGTCCGCATTGCGTGCCCGACGAGGAACGCGACCACGAGGCGGTGCGCTCATGTCTGAGCGAGCATCCGAATCTCAGCGCCGAAGCGATCAGCGAGCTAACCGGGGTCGCGGTCAAGTGCGTCATGCGCATGATCGATCAGGGCCTGGTCACGAACAGCATCTTCACCGGCGCGGTGAAGTGCGGCAAGTGCGGCGCACCGGCGATCAGCTCGTCCAAGAAGCTTTGCAACGCCTGCCTCGAGGAAATGAACCGCCGCGTCGCGAAACAGCGCGGCCAGCTCGAACAGCACACGGCCAAGGCGGTGCGCGTCGGCGAAGGGCTGTCCGTTCGCAAGACGATTGAAGAAAAACGCCGCTCCTAGGCGTTCGGACCGCGGTTGCATCGACCGATCCCGTGTGTAACAATGGTTTCCGGGCCCGCCGGGGGGCGTGACGGCAGGAGGCCGGGACCATGGCGCTGAGTGCGCGCGATCGCATCGGGCTGCTCGTGTTGATTGGCCTGTTCTGTGTCTTTGGGATTCTCCTCTACATCACCATCGATCGGCCGAGCGGACCCCAGCGCGATTTCCAGAACAACGTGGTGATTCAGCAGCGCATGAAGAACCTGCAGAACCAGTCGCAATGACGTGAGGAATTTCGGGGTGCGCTTGTTTCGTCGGCCATACGTCGCCGTGACACTCGTGTGTCTTGCCGCGATCGCCGCGCCCGGGATTCGCGCAGCCGCCGAGACGGCCGAATTTTCGGTCGAAGGCTCCCTCTCCGATCGCCTGATCTCGCTCGAGGTTTTTCTGATCGATGGCACACGTTACGTGCCGCTCCGGTCGCTGGTCGAACAATCCGGCGGCGCATTCGCGGTGCTGCCGACGCGGGCACGCGTCGATCTCTTCGGCGAGACGGCCTGGGTGCGCCCGGGCGACTCGAGCGTTTATTCCGTGAGCAACTTCTCGCTGGGCCGGCCGATCGTCCAGCAGGGCGAACACATCCTGATCGCCGTGGACGACGTTTCCGACTTTTTTCAGAAGTCGTTCCGCAAGCGCGCGCAGCCGATTGGCACGGGCGTGGCCGCGCCCTCGGTGGCGGCCGCCATGCCCACGGTGACGCCTCCGGTCCCCTCGGCGCTCCCTTCACAGCCCCAGCCTCAGCCCCGGCCGGTCGCGCCCCAGGCCGAACCCGAGCCGAGCGCGCTGGAGAACCTCGCTCCGAGGGCCGCGTCTGTGCCCAGGGCGTACCGCACGCTTGTCATCGATCCGGGCCACGGCGGATACGACACCGGGGCGCAGGTGGGTGAGGGTGCGACCGAAGACGACATCGCGCTCACCATCGCCGCGCAGGTGAAGGCGCGCCTCGCGTCCGAAGGTCCGGTCCAGTCGCTGCTTACGCGCGAGTCCGATGCGAACCTCTCGCTGGGTCAACGCACGAGCGCGATCACGTCGGTCAAGCCGGATTTTGTCATCAGCATTCACACGGGCACCTCACTCTCCCCCGCCACCCGCGGCGTCGCGACGTTCTACTCGCCGCCGATGACGCTGAGCACGGGGGCGCTGTCGGCCGGCGGCTCGATCACGACGACGATTGGCGCGGAGCTGTCCGGCGAAAGCCGCCGCCTGGCGCGCGCGGTGGGTCTGGCGCTCGCGGATGCGACCGGCACGCCGCTGCGCGGCATTGTGCAGGCGCCGTTGCGCGCGATCGGCGATGCCGGCGTGCCCGCGATCCTCGTCGAGGTGGACTGCCTGTCGAGCGAGGCCGCGGCGCAGTCACTGCTCGACCCCGTCTACCAGGGACGCGTCGCGGACGGCATTGCGAAGGGTATCCGCGCGTTTGTGGCCAACGAAGAACCGGTCGCCGCTGCG
>CAYUZD010000314.1:0-4188 GCA_964449475.1 uncultured Nitrospirales bacterium | reverse complement strand
CGCGGCGGTATTCGAACTTGTCGACCGCCTTCATCAGGCCGATGTTGCCTTCCTGGATGAGGTCCAGGAACTGCAGGCCGCGGTTGGTGTACTTCTTCGCGATCGAGATCACGAGACGAAGGTTGGCCTCGACCATCTCCTTCTTGGCGCGGCGGGCCTTGGCCTCGCCCACGTTCATGCGGCGGTTGATGTCCTTGATCTCGTCGATCGAGATCAGGTTGTCGCCTTCGATCTGCGTGAGCCGGGCGAGCAACGCCTCGACTTCCGGCTTCTTGACGGCCAGCGTCGCGGAGTACTTGCGCTTCGCGCGGATCGACTTGTCCAGCCATTCGAGGTCGGTCGGCGACGAGCCGCGATACTTCGACAGGAATTCTTCGCGCGTCATGCCGGCATCCGAGCAGCAGATGCGCATCACCGAACGCTCGATCTCGCGGATCAGCTCGATCTTGCCGCGCAGGTTGCGCGTGATCTCGTCGATGATCTTGGGCGAAAGCTTGAAGGTCATCAGCAGGTCGGCGACGGCTTCGCGCTTGCCCTGCGTCTTCTTGTCCGCCGCGCTGTACTTCTCGAGCGAGGCCCAGGCCTTGTCGTAGAGCTTCTGCAGCTCTTCGAAGTTCACGCGGCACTGTTCGGGATCCGGGCCGGTCGGCTCCGCCTCCTCTTCTTCACCCTCGACGCCCTCGGGCTTCTCGTCTTCGTCCTCGGCGGCTTCGACGACGGGCGGCGGCGGCTCCGGCGGTGCGATCGGCGCGTTGGGATCGAAGAAGCCGGTGACGACGTCCACGAGGCGGCGCTTGCCTTCGCCGACCGCGTCATAGGCCTCGAGCAGGATCGCGATGCTCTCGGGGTAGATCGCCATCGCGTAGAGCGCCTCGTTGAGGCCCTCCTCGATGCGCTTGGCGATGCGGATTTCGCCTTCGCGGTCGAGCAGCTCGACGCTGCCCATCTCGCGCATGTACATGCGCACCGGGTCGGTCGTGCGGCCGAACTGGTCATCGTTGGAGGCGATGGCCGCGGCGGCTTCCTCGGCGGCGTCCTCTTCTTCTTCCTGCGTCGCGACGACCGCGGGCTCGGAGAAGAGCTGGGCTTCCTGGTCCGGGGCTTCTTCGAGGACCTTGATGCCCATCGTCCCGATCATGCTGACGATGTCGTCGATCTGTTCGGAGTCGACGACCTCGGGCAGGTGGTCGGCCACCTCGGCGTACGTGAGGTAGCCCTTTTCCTTGCCCAGGGCGATCAAGACTTTGATTTGGGACTGCTTTTCGGCGGCGTTAGGGCTCATGATCGGCCTGTCGAACGGACGATTGTCCGGGGGTGTCGCGGGGAACTGCGCATTTTACGGGACGGACTCGGGTTTAGACCAGCGGAACGAGCGAGAGTTGGCGGGCCGGGCGCCTCGGAGCTACGCCGGATCGGCGCCTCATCGTCGGGTCCGGTCCGGCTGCAAGGTCTGCAGGGCCTTCCATTCCGCCAGTTCGGCGGGGCCCAGATCGCGTACCGCGGACTCGGCGGTGAACCAATCGATTCGTGCCCTCATCGCCTTGTGTCGCAGGTGATTAATGGCGTCGGTGAACTCGCGTTCAATGGCCGCATCGTCGAGCACCACCGGAAGCGGCCCCAACCGCTCCAGTGCGGCCGCCTTGGGCGTTCCGCGCCAGTGTTCGTGCAATTGTCCTCCGTGCGCGGAGACGTTCTCGTGAAAGAACTCGACCGCCTCCACCAGCATGCCGATGCCCGGCAATCCCGATTCCGACAGCAATTCGAGCTCGGACACCCGATCGGCCAGATCGGGACGCTCGATCAGGTACTGCAGGGCCAGCTTGAGGGCTCGCACACTGCCCGCGTCGAGCGGCGGCGGGTTTGCGACGACGCGCGACGGCGCCTCGCCCTCCGTCGATGCGGCCGCGCCGAACTCCTCGCGCCGGAGCCGCGTCAGGCGCGACAACTCGTCCACCAGCAGGCTGCGCAGCGGGCTGTCCTTCATCTTGGACAGGTGCGGCTTGGCCAGACCCGCCAGCTTGGCCCGCCCATCCAGCGTGGCGAGGTTGGTCTGCTTGTTCAGCTCGCCCAGCAGGAAGGTCGACAGCGACAGGGCCTCGTCCACCCGCTTGCGGAAAGCCTCTTCGCCGATCTCCTGGACCAGCGAGTCCGGATCGTGGCCGTCCGGCAGGAACATGAAGACGCACTCCCGCTTCTCGTCGATTTCCGGCAACGCCTGCTCAAGCGCGCGCCAGGCCGCCGAGCGCCCGGCCCGATCGCCGTCGAAGCAGAACACGATCTTCGACGTGGACTTGAACAGCAGATTCAGGTGTTCGCGCGTCGTCGCCGTCCCCAAGGTCGCCACGACCTCGCGGATGCCGTGCTGCGCGAGCATCACCGTGTCCATGTAGCCCTCCACGACGATCAGGTGCGGCAGCGCGCTCTTGCGTGATTGCTTGGCCTCGTAGAGCCCGAACAGGTTGCGGCCCTTGTGGAACAGCGCCGTCTCGGGCGAGTTGAGGTACTTGGCCGGGTCATCGGCCAGGGTGCGACCACCGAACGCGATCACGCGCCCGCGCGCATCGCGGATCGGGAACATCACGCGATTGCGGAAGACGTCGAAGACGCGGCCGGTCTCTTCTTTCTTCTTCAGCAGACCCGCGTCTATCGCGTGCTTCGGATCGTCGAAGAACTGCGACAGCGCGTCCCAGGAGTCCGGGGCGAAGCCCATGCCGAACAGCTTGGCGGTCTCGCCGCTGACGCCGCGCTTCTTCAGGTACTCGATGGCGGGCGGGTGCTTGCGCAGCTGCTCGGAAAAGAAGCGTTGCGCGGCGGCCAAGGCATCCAGCGGCCCATCGAGCACCAGCCGCTCGAACTGCCCGCCCTCCCGCGGCACCTCGATGCCCAGTCGTCCGGCCAGTTCCTCCACCGCCTCGACGAAGCTCAGGCGGTCGTACTCCATCAGGAAGCCGATGGCATTGCCGCTCTTGCCCGAAGAAAAACAGTGGTAGAACTGCTTCGTCGGCGAGACGAAGAACGACGGCGACTTCTCGTTGGAGAACGGTGACAGGGCCTTGAATTCACGGCCCGCACGCTTGAGCTCCAGGCGCGACCCGATGACCTCCACGATGTCCGCACGAGACAGGAGATCCAGCACGAAGCTCTGGGGAATGCGGCCGGACATAAAAGCAGGCGGTAGGCGTTAGGACGCTCGCTGCGCTTGCTTTGGGCGTTAGTCGAAAGGAACGACGGCAGGCGCGGCCCTATCCTAACGCCTAACGCCTAACGCCTAACGCCTAACGGGGCTACTGCAGCTTGGCCTTGATCAGGCCGGACAGCTTCCCCATGTCCGTCTTGCCGGCGACCCGGGGCTTGAGCCACGCCATGATCTTGCCCATGTCCTTGGCACCCTGCGCCCCGGTCTCGGTCACGGCCTGCGCGATCAGGGCCTCGACTTCGGCGGTGGTGAGCTGCTGGGGCAGGTATTGAACGAGAACCGCGATCTCGCCCGCCTCCTTGTCCGCCAGGTCCGGGCGGTTGCCGCTGCGGAACTGCGACTCGGAGTCGCGCCGCTGCTTGAGCATCTTCTCGATGGACGCGATCACGACCGCATCCGTGATCTCGACCGCATCGACGACCTCTCGCTGCTTGATGTCGGAGCTGAGCATGCGCAGAACGGACAGCCGCTCGCGCTCGCCCGCTTTCATCGCGGTCTTGATGTCCTCGAGGACGCGGGTTTTCAGGTCTGACATAGGTCTGAAGACATCGAGATCAGGCCAGGGGCCCGATCAGCTTCCTGCGCTCCGTCGCGGCGAGGTCGCGACGGCGCTCGAAAGCAATGAACCGGATCAATACAACCGGGTGCGACGCGTCACGTCACGCGAAACCCGCTTCTGCTGGCGCTTCACGGCCGCAGCGCGCTTGCGCTTGCGTTCCATGCTCGGCTTTTCGAAGAATTCTTTCTTGCGAACGTCGGTCAGGACGCCGGCTTTTTCGCAGGTGCGCTTGAAACGGCGCAGGGCAACTTCGAAGGGTTCGTTTTCGCGGACGCGGACGGCAGGCATGAGAAGGCTCGGCTCCCGGGATTGGGAAAAAGGGCGCAGATGCTAAGCCCGGATGCCGTGGATTGCAAAGCACCGGGATCAAGCGCCCGCGAGCAGCGGCATCGATCCGGGTCCGGCCTCGCCTTGGGCGCGCAAACTTTAGCGA
>CAYUZD010000313.1:0-4219 GCA_964449475.1 uncultured Nitrospirales bacterium | reverse complement strand
CCCGGCGGGTTCGTCTTGAGCGTCGGAAAGTCCATGATGATCGACCCGACCACGACCGTGTCGCCGACGACCACCGGCGGCTTGTTGTCGCCAATGTTGCGCGAGTTCACCTCGCGCCCGAGTCCCTGCAGCAGGTCCACCCAGCCGCCGTCCGCGAAGTGCGGGTCCGGCTCGCCGGTCTTCGCGTCCAACGACACCAGTTGCCGCCCGCCGGTCGAGATGAACACGCGTTCGTTCACGCCGTCCGACCAGAAATCGACCCCGCGGTGCTGGAACATGCTGTGCGTCACCGGCCCGCGCTTGTACGATTCCGGGTCGTGCACCCAGAGCGTCTCGCCCGTCGTCACGTCGATCGCGGCGACCTGCGAGAGACCGGTGGACATGTACGCCACGCCATCTTTCACCACCGGCGTCGCGCGCAGGTGATACGGCTGAAACGAGGTCTTCGATTTCAGTTCCGAGTCCGGCGACGCCCAGCGCCACGCGACTTGCAGGTTCTTGAAGTTCGACGCGTTGATTTCGCTAAGCGGCGAGTACTTCGTCGATCCCTGGTCGCCCGCGTAGTGCGGCCAGTCGCCGGTGGCCGGCGCGCCGTGCTGCGCGCGGGAGGCGCTGGGGAAGGCGCACGCGAGAACGGCGGCGATCGCGATTAAGGAGGGGCGAGGCTCTTGCATTGTGGATTCCTCTCGAGTGTGACGGCGGCAGAAGGTGCCGTGAGACCCGGTACGCTATCACCGTGCCTGGCCCGATGCAACGGTGCGGGCGGCCCGGCCACGTGACTCATCCTAGCGCCGGCGTCTTGCCGGCTGGGTTCGCATGCAGCGCCACGCCCGTCATGGTTCCCGCCCCGATTGTGATTCCCGCGTAGGCGGGAATCTCCAGCGGAGCCGGTCGTCGAGGATCGCGGGTCAGCCGTCGTCGTCGAGGTGTGGGGAACCCCCGCAGGCTGGAAGCCTGCGCCACCGGTCGGCACTGTGGACGTTGTAAACATGGTGGTCCTCCTTGGCGCGAATAGGTCGTATGGGTCTCATGGGTCGAATGGGACAGGGACGACCGGGAGCGCCGATGGGTGCTCCTACTATCCCTGGCGGGGTGTTGCCATAGGTGAAGGTCAAGGACTCAACACGGAGGCACATACAAGAGCACAGAGGAAAACCGTTTGTGAGAAACAAGGGTCGGGATGACGTAAAGTATTGCAGGGTTTCGAGTTAGGTTGGATGCGGCATTGCGTGCTGGGCGGGGCGTTCTGGCGCGTCGCGGTGAGACGCTAAGGCCCCGATGCAAGATATCCACGGATTCGGTACTTTATAAGTTCGATGGCGAAACCCACGATCGATTTGCGCATGGTCCGGATGGCCGCGGTTGTGTGGTTTGTCCTTGCTTTCTTTGCCGCCGGCGTCCGCGCGGCCGACCGGCCGAACTTCATTTTTCTGCTCTCCGACGACCAGCGCGCGGACACGATCGCGGCGTGGGGCAATGTGAACATCGACACGCCGGTGCTGGACGGGCTGGTGGAGCGCGGGTTCAGCTTCAAGCGCACGTATTGCATGGGGTCGCCACACGGCGCGGTGTGCGTGCCGAGCCGGGCGATGATGCTGACGGGCCAGGCGTTCACGCGGATCCCGCTCGAGCTGGATGGAGTCGACACGCTGCCGCAGCGGCTCGGCGACGCGGGCTACACGACGTTTATCACGGGCAAATGGCACAACGAACCGCCGTCGCTGTTGCGGAGTTTCCAGCAGGGCAAGGCAATCATGTTCGGCGGCATGTCGAACCACGAGGAAGTGCCACTCGTAGACATCGTGTACACCCCGCGCATCGGGGAACGCCGCCTGGGCAATCAGCGTTACGGCGAGGGCTTCTCGACCGAGATGTTTGCGGACGAAGCGGTGAAGTTTCTGACGGAGTACGACGGCGACGCGCCGTTCTATTGCTACGTGCCGTTTACCGCGCCGCACGATCCGCGCCAGCCGCCGCAGCCGTACCGCGACAAGTACTACGCGAAACGCCCGCCGTTGCCGCCGAACTTCATGCCGCAGCATCCGTTCAACAACGGCGCGCTGCTCACGCGCGACGAGAACCTCGCGCCGTGGCCGCGCCCCGAAGACGTGATCCGCGATCAGCTTGCTGAGTATTACGGGATGATCGAGCATCTGGACGCGCAGATCGGACGGATCCTCGAGGCGCTCGCGAAGTCGGAGCACGCGGACAACACGTACATCGTCTTTGCGTCGGACCACGGTCTCGCGATGGGCAGCCACGGGCTGCTCGGTAAGCAGAGCGTCTACGAACACAGCATGCGCGCGCCGCTGATCGTCGCGGGGCCCGGCGTGCCGCACGGCGAGACACAGGCGCTCACGTATCTGCTGGACATCGTGCCGACGATCGTCGAGTTGTCGGGTATGCCGCGTATGAACCGGGTCGATGGGTTTGACCTCGCGCCGGTGTGGAATGGCGAGCGTGATGCTGTGCGCGAGGCAGTTCTTCTCGCTTTCGAGGATACGCAACGGGCGATCGTCGAGGAGCAATACAAACTCATTCGCTATCCCAAGATTGGGTCGGCGCAACTGTTCGACCTCGCCGAAGATCCGCATGAGATGCACAACCTTGCCGAGGTACCGGAACACGATCGGCGGGTCGAATCGATGATGGAAGAACTCGATCGGATACAAGCTCAGTATGGCGATGCGCTTCCATTAACATACGAGCCAGCCATTGAGCCCTTTCCGAATCCGGACAGAATTGTGTACGTCGACCTGACCGGCATGCGCGGCATACCGGACCCGTGGCAGCCGGACTGGATCGTCGAAAAGTATTTCAAGGACGCGCCGCCGCGGTTCCCGCGCTAATTTTGTGGCGGTGGAGGCGGGGGTGGCGGTCCGGTACCAATGGGAGGAGGTCCGCCATGCGGCGGTGGACCGCCTGGCGGTGGCGCTCCGGGAGGCGGACCACCGCGTGGAGGTCCACCTGGACCGCCCGGACCGCCTGCCGGGCCGCGGCGCGCGAACGACTGATCGGGTTTGCCGCGGTAGAAGCGCGGGACGAAGGGGAATTCCTCGGTCACGAAGTAGTGGTAGATGCCGTCGGGGTATTGCGGCGTGACGCCGAACCGGCCGTTGCACCCGTCGAGGTCGCCCGCGCCGTTGACGAACTCGTAGTCCTGCACGAACGAGCCGTCGAACCGGCCGCCGGGGCCCTCGTCGCGCACGCCCTCGCGCAAACGGTACGACGAGCGGACCTTTACGAGCGTGCTGCGCGCGTCGTTCGGCTTCTCGTGGCCGTAGAGCGCGTAGATCGGGAAGCCGTCCGCGGCGTAGCCGATGAGGATCATGCCGTAGGACGTGTTGAGGTTCTGAACGAGCGCCCATGGCACGCCGTGGTAGTGGTACGCGCCGCCCGGTTGTACGTGCGCGTTGTTCTGGTCGAGCCCGAGGTTCACCGCGGGACCGATGGCCTCGAACTGCCAGCCGGTCTCCGGGTCGCCGCCCCAGAACTCCGCCGCGCCGGGGTCGAACGGCACGCCGTTCACCGCGACGCCGAACGATTGCAGGCCCACGGGCGTCATCCGGTTTGCCGGGATCGGTGCGGCCGGCACGCGGAACGCGTACTCCTGCGGCGCGACCGCGTTCGGGTTGTTCCGGTTCGGGAAGCGGCCGGTGGGATGATCGGGGATGCCGTTCGCGCGGATGTAGCGGTAGCCGTCCTCGACCGTGATTTCGACCTGGTTCGACTGCGCCCGCGCGCCGCTCGCGAGGAGCCCGAGCCCGATCGCGAGGGCAACGGCCGTACAGGTATATAGAGCGGCGCGACGCCGGCCGCGCGGCGGCATCCGCTACTTGTCCCCGGGGTTGAGCGCCTTGAACACGACGGCCGCGGCCGCGCCGGCGGCGAAGTTCGCGACGAGGAAGATCCAGATGTTCGCCCAGGAGGACAGGCCCAGGATCGAGATGCCGAACGCGACCGCGGGGTTGAACGCGCCGCCCGAGATGTCGCCGACGGCGAACGCACCGGTCAGCACGGTGAACCCGATCGCGAGACCGTAGAAGGAGTTGTTCGCGGTGCCCTTGGCGGTCGCGACGTTGAGCACGACGTAGACCAGCGCGAACGTGAACAGGAACTCGGCGACGAGCGCGGGGCCGACGTCCGGCGTCATCGCGACGATGGCGGCGTCTGGCCGGAGATAGCGCACGGCCAGCGCCGCGGCCGCCGCGCCGACGAG
>CAYUZD010000312.1:0-4219 GCA_964449475.1 uncultured Nitrospirales bacterium | reverse complement strand
GCGATTCCGAACCTGCTTCGGTCCCGCATGACGGCCAACGAAGGCTCGGCGATCGGCGCCATGCGCACGATCACGTCGGCTGAGCAACAGTTCCAGTCGGCGGCCATCACGCCGTTCCCGAGCGGGATGGGCCAGTACGGCACGCTTCCGGCGATGGCCGCACAGGTCCCACCGTTCGTTGACGCGGTGCTCGGAGGCGGTCAGAAGCAGGGCTACGCGTTTACCGCCACGCCTGGTGGTGTCGACGGCGCTCCGACGTTTACCTGCAACGGCGACCCGCTCTCGATGGGCGCGTCGGGTAACCGCGGCTTCTTCGCCGACGAGTCCGGCGTGATTCGCTTCGCGCAGGGTGCCGTGGCGACGGTCGCGAGCACTCCGGTCCAGTAACCTAAGACCGTAACCTAATCCAACGAGCAATGCCCACGGCTGGCGGCCAGGCCAAAAGCCCGGCCGCCAGCCGGTTCATCAGAATGCGGAAGCACGAACTCGACACAGAACAACGGAGGATCGTCCGATGGTCGGAATTCAGTCAACGAGCGATGCCGCGACAGCGGGACGGACGAACCAAGGTTTCACGCTAATCGAACTCATGATTGTCATTGCGATCATCGCCATCATCGCCGCCATCGCGATTCCAAACCTGCTCCGTTCGCGCATGACGGCAAACGAAGGTTCCGCGGTCGGATCGCTCCGCACGATTTCTTCGGCGGAGTATCAGTTCCAGGCCGCGGCAATTGTTCCCTTTCCCAGCGGAATGGGTCAATACGGCACCATTCCTCAACTCGCCGCGCAGGTTCCCGCCTTCGTTGACATCGTATTGGGGGGCGGGCAGAAGCAAGGGTACCAGTTCGTCGCGGTTGCAGGTGGCATCGACGGCGCGCCCACGTATGCGGTCAACGCCGATCCGATCAACATGGGCGCCTCGGGCAACCGGGGTTTTTTTACCGATCAGTCGGGTGTGATTCGATTCGCGCAGGGCGCAGCCGCCAACGCGGCGAGCACGCCGGTTCAATAGGACGCCAGCCGCGGCCTGGGGCATGAGCGATTAACGGGAGAAGAACGGTGTTGACAGCGGAAGTGAACATCGACGGACGGACGAGAGGCCCGCGGTACGTTCGCGGCTTTACATTGATCGAACTCATGGTCGTGATAACGCTGATCATTGTGATTGCGGCCATCGCGATACCGAACCTTATGCGTTCACGCATGACCGCGAACGAAGGCGCCGCCATCGGTGCGCTGCGGACAATCGCGAACGCTGAATCCCAGTTTCAATCGCAAGCAATCAATCCGTTCCCCAGCGGGATGGGACAGTACGGCGACATCAACGACCTCGCTGGTCAGACGCCGCCACTCATTGATCCCGTTCTCGCCACGGGTGTGCGTCAAGGTTATGCGTTTCTCGTGACGCCGGGTGGGGTCGACGGTTCGCCCACCTACGCGGCGAATGCCGATCCCATCATGATGAACAGCAGCGGCGGCCGCGGCTTTTACGTCGATGAGACTGCGGTAATTCGCTTCATGGTCGGCGGGTCCGCCGGGGCGATCGACCCGCCGCTATGAGGCTTTCTTGAAATTAGGCGCAGGGCACCATCAGGGGGCCCGGCCGGGGGCGGTGCAGGGAAGCGCCGTTCCCGGCCGCCTGCTTCCAGCGCTCGTGCCATTCGTTGGGTTCAAGGCTAGCCCAGCGCGATCCGCTCGCCGATGCGCGGCATGAATCGCCGCCGGCCCTCGCCGCCGTGGTGGTACATCCACTCGACCGCAGGCGCGTCGCCGTGGACGAAAATCAGGTTCCTGGACTGCACGCGTTCAACCACTTCGAGCAAATCCTGCCGGTGGGCGTGCGCGCTGAAGTAGAACCACTCGATGTCCTCGCACCGGTTCACGACCGGCCGACCGCCAATGCGAAACACGAACTCATCGCCCTTCTTCGCGTTCCGCACTTTGTATCCCAGCGTCTCGGGGTCGCAATAGCCGACGAAGAAAATGCCGTTCTTCGGATCCGTGATCAGCTTCTCCGCGATGAGCGCCGACGGCGTGTTCTCGAGCATCATGCCCGATGTTGCCACGATGATGGACGGCTCGCGCGCGAGCGCGTTGACCACGCGCGGGTCCCACACGTCGCCGACCGCGTCGAACTCCTCGATCGGCGTCAGGCGCGCATCGCGCTTCAGTTCGCCGGGGAACCGCGCATACACGTCGTAGATCGCGCGGCCGAGGCCCGACGCATAGACCGGCACCTGCGGGATCCGGCCGTGATACTGCAGCCGCGAAATCATGTTCAGCACTTCCTGCGTCCGCCCCAGCGCGAACGACGGCACCAGCACGACCCCGTCACGCTTCAATACCCGCGCGCATTTCTCCGCGAACCGCTTCACCTCGTCGCGGTACTCGACCTCGTGCGCGGTCGCGTTCGCACCGTAGGTCGATTCGATGATAAGCGTATCGACCTGTTTCGATTCCTTCGGGAACTTCATGCCCGCCATCAGTTCCTGATCGATCAGGCAGACGTCGCCGGTGTAGAACACCGTGTGTTCGGGGGATGAAATCCGCGTGCACGCGCTGCCGAGAACATGTCCGGCATGTGTGAAGCACACGCGCACATCGTTGTCCGGCAGGATCGCGAACTCGTTGTTGATCGGCACGCCGCGGTACAGGCGGCGCACTGTGTAGTCGACGTCCTCGTGCGTGTACAGCGGGTAGTCCTCGATCCCGCGTTCCAGCCGCATCTTTTCCATCACGGACACGCTGTTGTGCAGCATGCGGTCGAGGATGGCCACGGTCGCCGCCGTCGCAAACGGCACCGTGGACGGAAACATCTTGAGCAGGTACGGCAACCCGGCGCAGTGGTCGTGGTGCGCGTGCGAGATGAGCACGGCGTCCGGCGCACGGCGAAGCACCGAGAAATCCGGCAGCGAGTCGCGCCCTTCCTTCTTCGGATGCAGGCCGCAGTCGAGCAGGAGGCTCAGGCCGTTGATCTCTATCAGGTGCGCGCTCGCGCCAACTTCGCCGACGCTGCCGAGGGATGTGAAGAACGTGGAGGGAGCGGACATCCGCGGAATTGTAGGCATGGGGGGAAGGCTTTTCAATGCATGGAGCGGTGGCCGCGATTCAGAGGAACCGTGCGCGGGCGGGATCGATCCGCTGGAACAGCCCATCGCCGAGTTCGCGCAGCAGCGCGTCCAGACGCACGAGCGGTAGCCCCAGAACGTTGGTGTAGCAGCCGTCGTAGCGCTCGACCAGCAGGCCGCCCGGGCCATCCACGGTATACGCGCCGGCGCGATCCAGCGGGCGCACCGCCGTGACGAAGCGGTCGATGTCCGCGTCGGACAATGCGCGAAACGTCACGCCCGTGACTTCGATACCCTCGCATGACTGCCCGCTTGCCGTATCCGCGACCGCCACGCCCGTCATGACGTGATGCGTCCGGCCGGCGAGCGCGCGGATCATCCTGCGAGCCTCGTCGAGGTCCGCCGGTTTGTTCAGGATGCGGTCCCCCAGCACCACAATCGTGTCAGCGGCGATTACGAATGCGCCGGGAGCCGTGTCGCGTGCGACCTCGTCGCGTTTCCGGCGCGCGTTCTCGATCGCAACAGTCCGCGGATCGCCGCTCTCGATTTCGGCGGTATGGCTGACGTGCACGATTACCTCCGCGCCCAGCGCCTCGAGCAACGCGCGCCGACGCGGCGAGCCGGACGCCAGCACGAGCCGGTTCACGGCACGTCTTCGCTCTCGACCACCGCCTGCGGCGCGGGCGCGGTCGTCGCGGGGAACACGGCGCCTTCGGCCGGCGCCTCGCCGGCGTACGTCCCGTTGTCGACGATCGTCGTGCCCTCGGGTACAGTGACGTGCCTCGCGGACTCGGGCAGATCGGCGTTGAGGATGTAATTCGAGATCATGAACGACGTGCTCGATTCCTCGTCGTTCACGATCAGAATCGTGGACGGCAGCAAGTCGCCCTTGCCCAACTGGATCAGCACGCGCTGGAAGAAGACTTCCTCCTCCTCGTCCTTGGGTTTGGGCGTAAACTCGATCGCGAGCGCGTGGCGCTCGGGGTCGTCCGGCGGAAGGATGCGCACGTCATACGCTTCCTGGAGCCGCTGCGAATTCGTCTCGAATCCGAGGTAATACGCCTCCGATTCCGGTCGATCTTCGAGTTCGTAGATCTGGATCTGTTCGATGTCGGGGTCGAATTCGTACACGCGCAGGCCGTCGATCA
>CAYUZD010000311.1:0-4236 GCA_964449475.1 uncultured Nitrospirales bacterium | reverse complement strand
GAACCCCTGTTGCCGCCGTGAAAGGGCGGTGTCCTAGACCAGGCTAGACGAACGGGACCGGGAGTCTCCCAGCGGCGCGGACCCGCCGCGCCGGGAGCCGCAGACTCTAGCAAAACGGGCGGATGCGTTCAATGAATTGGGGGTATCGACCGCGAATCCGCGCCGAATTTCCCAATCTGCGCGCGCACGGCGTCCTCGAGCTCGCGCGCGAGTGACTTCCGGTCGTCTGCGAAGATCGGTTCGGCGGCGTACACGATTGTCGCGTCGATCCGGGGCACCCGCAGGAGCCGCAGCGCGTGCTGTGTGAACGGAATGTCGTCCACCCAACAAACGTCGTGGTCCGGGTGGGGGCACAGATCGGTGCGGTGGTACCGTAACGAGGCGTAGTGCACGGGCATGCCGGCGGCGACGGCGGCCTCGAGCAGCGCGGGTCGGAACGGCAACACGTCGCGGCCGTAGGACGTCGTGCTCTCGGGAAACACCATCACGCTGTGTTCCTCGGCGAGCGCTGCGCCGACGACTTCGTTCACGCGCTGCACTTCGCGCCAATCCTTGCGATCGATGAAGATGGTGTTCATGTTCCGCACGGCAAACCCGACGACGGGCCAGTTCGCCATTTCCGACATCGCGACGAACACACAGCCCAAATCGCAACCGAACAGCGGAATGTCGAGATAACTGAGATGGTTCGCGACGATGTAGTAGTGGCCGCGCGGCGGCGTGCCCTCGACGCGCCGGTGGACGCCGAGGATGCGGAGCGTGCCCGCCGACCACACGCGCATCACGCGCTGCCGGAATCCTCGCTCCACCTCCGGCGCGAGCCGATGAAGCGGCCGCGCCGTCATCCGTACCACCAGGAGAGGTAGCGACCAGAGGAATAAAAGGGCGGTGCGCGCAGCTACCCGCGGCCAGTCGCGCAGCGGCAGGCTGAATGGCGCGGCATCCGATTCCGCGGCGGGGCGGGTCTTTGTGGGCGTGCCGTACATGGCCGCAGTGACTTACGCGAATGCCGGGTGGAAGTCAAGCCGCGCCGGGTGTTCGCGCGGCGCGTTTGCGCTACACTGTCGCCCTCCATCTCGTCTCTCTACAGGAGCCCGCATGAAGTTCTGGACCGTTTTGACCGTCGTCGCCGCCTTCGCCCTCGTGGCGCTCAATCTCGCCGGGGCCGACCACGTGCTCCGCGTGCTCACGAAGCAGACCGCGTCGACCGGCTTCATTGCGATCGCATTGACGGCCGGTGCGCTCCGCTGGAACTACGGCCGCATCATGGTCGCGGGACTGTTTTTCTCGTGGTGGGGCGACTTTTTCCTCACGCGCAGCGGCGATACGTTCTTCTTGTTGGGGCTTGTCAGCTTCCTTACGGCCCACGTGATGTATTGCGTCGCGTTCGGCGTGCGCGGCGTCAAGTGGTCGAGTGCCGCGATCGCGGTGGTTCCCGTCGCCGCGCTCACCGGCGGCGTCCTCTGGTGGCTGACGCCGTACGTCGGGGACGACATGGTCTGGCCGGTCCGCGCGTACACCGCCGTCATCAGCGTCATGGTCATCCTCGCCGCCGGCGCGAAAGGCGCGGGCGGGCCGTGGTCCATCCCGATCGGCGCGGTGTTGTTCTACTTCTCGGACATTTCGGTTGCATCTGGCCAATTCGTGAAGCCGGATTTCCCCAACTACGTCTGGGGCCTTCCGTTCTACTTCATCGGCCAGGTGTTTCTCGCGTGGAGCGCGCAACCGCCTGCTGCCTCGCCGGGGGCGCCGGAATGATCGCCGGAGCGTCCCCCGCATGAGCTGGCAGGATGAAGTCGAGGAGCTGCGGCGTCGCGAGGAACTCGCGCGGCAGATGGGCGGCGACGAACGCATCGCGCGGCAACACGCGAACGGCCGCCTGACCGTCCGCGAGCGCATCGCACGGCTGCTTGACGAGGGATCGTTCCACGAAATCGGCGCGCTGGCCGGGCGCGCGACGTACGGCGGCGGCACGTTGCAGGAGTTCACGCCGACCAACTTCGTGCTTGGCACGGGCCGCATCGCGGGACGCCGTGTCGTGCTCGGCGGCGACGATTTCACCGTGCGCGGCGGCGCGGCGGACGCCAAGGTCGGCGACAAGAGCGGCTACGGCGAACGGCTCGCGCTGGAGATGCGTCTGCCGCTCGTCCGCCTGATCGACGGCAGCGGCGGTGGCGGCAGCGTGAAGACGCTCGAGATGGTCGGCCATTCCTATATCCCGATGATCCACGGGTTCCAGACCACCGTTGACCTCATGGGCGCGGTGCCGGTCGTGTGCGCGTGCATGGGCAGCGTCGCGGGCCTCGGCGCGGTCCGCGTGACGTTGTCGCACTTCTCCGTGATGGTGCGCGAGACGAGCCAACTCTTTGTCGCCGGTCCGCCCGTGGTCGAGCGCGGGTTCGGCCACAAGGTCGGCAAGAACGAACTCGGCGGCGCGCAGATCCACGCGATGGGCAGTGGCGCCGTGGACAATGCGGTCGATACCGAGGACGAATGCTTCGAGGCCATTCGCCGGTTCCTGTCGTATCTGCCGCAAAACGTCTGGAACGTCCCGCCGCGCAGCGCCCCAGCGGACGACCCCAAGCGCCGCGACGAAACTCTGCTGTCTGTCATTCCGCGCGATCGGCGGCGCATGTACGAAGTGCGCGAGATCATTCATAGCGTGGTCGATTGCGGATCGTTCTTCGAGACGATGCCTGAATACGGCCGCCCGCTCGTGACCGGCCTCGCGCGGCTGGACGGGTTCCCCGTCGGCATTATGGCGAACGACACCAAGCACCGCGGCGGAGCGGTGGACGCGCCCGCGAGCGACAAGATGATGCGCTTCGTCGATCTCTGCGACACGTTCCACCTGCCGATCGTCTATCTCGTCGATAACCCCGGATTTCTCATCGGCACCGAGGCCGAACAAGAGGGCACCGTCCGGCTCGGGTCACGCGCGCTCGCCGCGTGCTTCCAGAAGCGCGTGCCGTGGGTCTCGATTATCATCCGCCGGTGCTACGGCGTCGCCGGCGCCGGCCACGCGACGTCCGACGGACTGAACCTTCGCTACGCGTGGCCGTCGGCCGACTGGGGTTCGCTGCCGATCGAGGGCGGCGTGCAGGCGGCGTATCGGCGCGACATTGAGGCGGCAGCGGACCCCGCGGCGCGGCGCCGCGAGATCGAAGAGATGCTGAACGAGTACCGGTCGCCGTTTCGTACGGCGGAGGCCTTCGGCATCGAGGAGATCATCGATCCGCGCGATACCCGGCCGATTCTGTGCGACTGGGTGCACATGGCGTATGACCTCGTGGCGACGCAAACCGGCCCCAAGCCGCGCACGAGCCGGCCGTAGCGACGCGGATCGCGCCCCGGCGCCGTTTCTCTATACTGGGCAGGTTTGGCGGAGGCGGCAATCGTGAAGGGGACCCGTGGACGGAGAAGCGTGCTCCGCGTCGTGGGTCTTGCCCTGTTGAACCTCGCGATCCTTGGCGTGCTCCTCGAGGCCGGTGCGCGGATCGCGTACCCCATGGTCAGACTCGACGCGTTCACCTGGACCGGTCTGCGCGAGGAGCTGCGCAACCCCAACCGCGACGAGGCGATTGTCACGGCGGACGCCGCGCGCGTGCCGCCGGGCACGCCGACGCCCGTCATCCACCCCTACCTCGGCTTTGTGATGGAGCCTCATTCCGAGATGACGACGCCGCGCGGCGAGACACTGCGCTATTCCGAGTTCGGGTTCTTCGGAGACGAACCCAGCTTCGAGCGGAACGAGGGCGAGGCGGTCGCCGTGATCGCGGGCGGCTCGGTGGCGGTATCGTTCTGGCACAACCAGGGCGCGGCCATCGGCGCGGCGCTCGAACGGCTCCCCGAGTTCGCGGGAAAACGCGTTCGCGTCCAGTCGCTCGCGCTTGGCGGCTACAAGCAGCCGCAGATGCTCCAATCGCTCACGTATCTCCTGGCGCTCGGCGCGCCGATCGACGTCTGGATCGAACTCGACGGCTTTAACGACGTCGTCCTGCCGATCTCGGAGAACGTCCCGGCCGGCGATCCGATCGAATTTCCCCGGGATTGGCGCGTACTCTCCGCGACAAAGCCACCGGCCGAGCTCGTCGCGGCGCGCGAGCGCGTCGAGCGCGAAAAGGTCGCCCGGGAACGCGCCCGCCGCCGGTTTGCCGCGACGCCGCTCCGGTACAGCGCGTTCGTGGTCGCCTGCTGGGACACGCTCGACCGGCGGAGCGTCGCGCGGCTGTCGGG
>CAYUZD010000310.1:0-4271 GCA_964449475.1 uncultured Nitrospirales bacterium | reverse complement strand
TCGTGCACCACATCATCGCGTTCCCGCTGGGCGGCATCGCGCCGGGCAACGACCCAACGGTCTACCCAGACGGCATCAGCCGCAAGCTCTCGCCTGGCGACGAGATCCGCTGGCAGATGCACTACCACAAGGAACCGGGCCCGGGCACGGGCACATGGGACCAGTCGCAGATGGCGGTGAAGTTCTACCCGGAAGACGCCGAGATCAAATACGAAATGCAGGGCAACCACCTCGGCCGGTTCGACTTCTCGATTCCCGCGGGTGACCCGAACTACACGATCCAGGCCGAATACACGTTCAAGCACGACTCCGAGATCGTCTCGCTGATGCCGCATATGCACCTGCGCGGCAAATCGGCGAAATACGAGGCGTTCTATCCGGACGGTACGTCCGAGACCCTGCTCGATGTCCCGCGCTACGACTTCAACTGGCAGACGGCGTACCAGTACAAGGAGTTCAAGCACGTCCCGGCCGGCACGAAGATCGTCTACACGGGAAGCTGGGACAACTCGGAAGGCAACCCCTACAACCCGGACCCGACGCAGACCGTGCGCTGGGGCGAGCCCACCACGGACGAGATGAGCTTCGGCTACATGTCGTTCATCAACGATTCCGGCGAATACGAGGGTATGTTCGGCGGCGGCCGCAACGGCGGCGGACGCCGCGGCGGTGGCGGCGGGCCGTCGCTGACAGCACTGATCGGCATGTTCGACAAGAACGCCGACGGCATGCTGCAGAAGGACGAGGCCCCCGCGCAGATGACCCGCTTCTTCGACATGATCGACCAGAACAAGGACGGTTCGATCGACATGACGGAGGCCGAAGCCGCGCAGAAGATGCGCGAGGCGCAGGAAAAACAGCACGCGACATTCTGATTCCAGGTAACCGCGCGTCCCGACGCGTTTGCGGGCGCGGCCACCGAGAGGCGGCCGCGCCCGGTTTCTTTTCTTCGCCGTTGCTTCCCGGCCCGCCGCGGGCCTACAATAGCCGCGCAACAGGCTGCCTGTTCGCCACGTTAGGGGGAAACGCTCGCAGTAGTCCCGCGCCCGGAGTGTATTCGGGCGCGGCGGCCGCTGCATTCGCGCACGGCCATGACGCATCTCGCCGACTACATCGTGTTCGCATTGCGCGACATCCACGCCGCGTACATGACCGAACTCGGCAACCGCCCGCTCTTCGAATGGTTCCTTTTCTTCTTCCCGTTCTTCGTGTTCGGCGAAGTCCCGCGCTACATCGTGCCCACCTTCGTGCTGATCATCGACAAGGTGTTCGGCATCCGGCAGGAGAACCGCGAGAAGTACGAGCGGTTTCTCGAGTCGAAACCCTCCGTCAGCATCCTGCTCGTCGGGTACAACGAGGAGGAGCACATCGGGCAGGCGATCGAGTCGCTCCTCGAATTCGACTATCCCAACCTTGAGATCATCGTCGTCGATGACGGCTCCACCGACCGGATGTACGAGCGCGCAAAGCCGTACGCCGACCGCGGGCTCATCAAGCTCTACCGCAACAGCGCGGCCACGGGACGGCAAGGCCGGCCGGCCGCGTCGAACATGGCGTTCGGCCTGTCCAAGGGCGAGTACATCGTGTCGATCGACGCCGACACGTCATTCGACCGGTACGCGCTGGTCGAGATCCTCGGTCCGTTCTGCGATCCGGAGGTGGGCGTCGTCGCGGGCAATCTCAAGCCGCGCAACGCCTCGCTCAACCTCGTCACGCGCATGCAGGCGCTCGAATACCTGCAATCGATCACGCTGTGGAAGACGTGGCTCAACCTGCTCGGCTGGAACATGCAGGCCAGCGGCGCGTTCGGCGCGTTCCGCCGGCGCGCGCTCGAGGACATCTCGGCCTGGGACAACGAGATGGCCGAGGACGCGGATCTGAGCCTCAAAATCAAGCGCGCGGGCTGGCGCGTGGTGTTCTCGCCGTCCGCCATCGCGATGACGAACGTGCCCGAGGACCTGCCCACGCTCGTGCGCCAGCGCCACCGATGGGACCGCGGCATCCTGCGCACGTACTACCGCAAACACCTCGGCCTGATGCAGTTCTGGCGGTTCGACTGGCGCAACGCGGCCGAGATGGGCCTCGAATTCGTGTTCTCCGTCCTGCTGACGTTTTTCTACCTGTTTTGGGTCGTGTTCATGCTCGTGTTCTATCCCGTCATCCTCGCGTTCGCGATCGTCATCATCTACCTCGTGTATGTCGTCGCCGGGTACTTCTCGCTCGGGCTCGCCATCGCGACGAGCGAGCGACGCAGCCAGGAATTCGATCTCCTCTGGTACATCCCGCTGTTCCCCATCTACAAGAGCTTCTTCCGGTGGGTGCGGCTCTATTCCCTCGTGCTCGAATACTTCTACATCAACTACGAACAGAACTACCTGCCGGAGTCGGCGTGGCGTAACGCCCGGCGCTGGTGAGCGGAGGACACGACGTGGCGACACAGAAATCCATCCTGATCCTGGGCCCAACCGAGGCCGAGTGCACCGAGCTGCGCGGCCCGGTGTCGGCGCTGGGCCACGCCGTGCAGACGCGCGCCGGCGCGGCGGACCTCATCGTCAACATCGAGGACCCGGCGGTCGACCTCTACGTCGTCGCGCTGCCGAACTCGTTCCAGGTCTCGGGCGACGGTCCGGCGCGGGCGTCCCGCAGCCCGCGCAAGCGCGTGGTGTATGTCACGTCCAACGCGGACGACGCCGTCCGCCGCGAGCTGTTCCGCGCGGGCGCGTCCGCCGTGCTCGTGCGGCCGTTCTCGCCCGTGGACGTGCAGTTCCGGATAGAGCAGGTCCTCGCGTCGGACTGGACCCGGTTCCGCAAGCAGTTTGACGAAGCCGCCATGCTCGACTTCGTGAAGCAGCTCATCGAGCGGCGGCTGAACGTGCTCGAACCGGCGCTGGACCCCTTTACCCCGACGGCGCATTTCTACCCGGAGGTCGCCCGCATCCTCGGCCGGTCGCCGATGGACCGCGAAGTACTCGAGTCGCTCGCGTCGTTCGGCCTGCTTGCGCGCGAACCGGCGAACCGCGTGCGGTTGTGCCCCGAGTGCGACGACAGCCGGTTGAACTTCCGCGAGTCGTGCCCGAACTGCAAATCGCTGAACATCCTGCAGCAGGAAATGGTCACGCACTTCGCGTGCGCGTTCAGCGCGCCGTTGCAGCATTTCCGGCGCGGCGGCGACCTGGTCTGCCCGAAGTGCAACCAGATTTTGCGCCACATCGGCATCGACTACGAGAAACCGTCGCGGCTGTTCACGTGCTTCGGCTGCGAGACGGTGTTCCGCGACCCGTCGGTCGAGACGCAGTGCCTGCGGTGCAACTGCGTGTGCACGCCCGGCCAGACCATCGAACGGACGGTGTACCGCTTCCTGATCACGCCGCTGGCCGAGCAGGCCGTGCTCGAGGGCCACATCGCGGGCGTCAACCTCGAGGTGCTCCTGCGCAACACGCAGACCGGCCTCTACAGCAAGTCGTACTTCGAGCACGAGGTCAAGCGGGAGATCGTCCGGTTCGAGCGGTACAAGAGCGCGTTCTGCGCGCTGTTCGTCCGCGTGAACCACTTCGAGGAAATCGTCTCGATGCACCCGAGCGAGGCGACGCGGTTCGCCGAGAGCATCTTCAAGGCCGTCAGCAGCGGGCTGCGCGTGCTGGACACGACGTGCGTCTGGAGCGTGGACACGCTCGGCGTGCTGCTGGCCGAGACGCCCAAGGCCAACGCCGGCGAGGTCGTCCGCCGCATTCACGACAACGTGCACAAGCTCGAATATCTCTATTCGATCCGCAAACCGAGCGTGTCGATCGGCGTCGCCTCGAGCGACGACGGCGTGAAGACCGTCGCCGATCTTACTGCCGCCGCGATGAAGGCCATGTCCTGATGCCGCGTCGTTTCATCATCGCCGCGGCCGCCGCCGCGATCCTGGCCGGGTGCCAGACGGCCCCGCGCCAGGAGTTCATCCAGCGCGAGCAGGCGGTCGATTTCCGACAGGTGTACGAACCGCTCGCAGCATCGGACCCGGCGCTGCTCGCCGAACTCGACACGCTGCACGCCGAGCATGTTGCGTTCGAGTTGACGCCGCTCGGAGCGAAGCGCGTGCCCTATCCGCTGCCGGAGGAAACGCTCTGGTCCGAACACCGCGCGGTGTTCTATCGGGTCGAGCAGGACGGCGCGCCACGTTGGTTGTATTTCAACCCGCTGAAACTCCGCGTTGAGCCTCTCGTGCGCCCGCTGCCGGCGGACGGCGACCTCGTGCCGATCGGCGAGGAGGCGTTCGGCGTCTATCG
>CAYUZD010000309.1:0-4273 GCA_964449475.1 uncultured Nitrospirales bacterium | reverse complement strand
GTCTCGTCGCCCTTGCCGAGCGCCGTGCCCGGGGCGATGAACCGCGCGGCCTTCATGCCGACGAGGCCGATGTCCGCCGCGCGCGCCTTCTCGATGATGCCCTTGAGCGCCGTCATCGGCGGCGTACCCGTCAGCAACTGCTTGCTGTCCCAGTCGTACCAGCCCGACGGCGTGATCGCAATCATCGCGAGGCTGTGCCAGCCGCATTCGATCGCCGCCTCGAGGCACGCGTCCGCGCGCTTGTGCGTGCTGATCCCGTAGTGGTCCACCTTGCCCGCCGCCTTCGCCGCGAGGAACGCGTTGTGCATCTCCTCGCTCTTCACGCAGTTCGGATTGCCGACGCCCATCAGGTAATACGCGTCCACGCGTTCCTGCTGGAGGTCCTTCAGGCTGCCTTCGAGCAGCTCGGTCCAGTAGACCGCGTCCTGTTTCGCCATATCGACCGAGTACGTCAGGTCATCCTGCGTGCCCATGCCGTTGCGCGGGAACGCCTTCGACGTGACCCACACTTCGTCCCGGTGCTTCTTGAGGAACGGCGCGAGCTCTTGCTCCGAGCCCTTGTAGTACACCGTCGTGCCGACATCGAAATGGTTCACGCCCTGCTCGAACGCGCGGTCGAGCAGCCGCGTCGCGCGGCCGCCCATCAGCGCCGCGCCGCAGCCGAACGTCAGCGTGCTGCACATGAAGTTCGTCCGGCCCAGGCGGCGGTACGCCATCTTGTCGGGCTGGTAATTGCGGTAGTCGAAATTGTCCTCGGCGCGCGCCGTGCCCGCCGTCGCCGCGGCCGCACCGGCCACCGTCGCCGCCGCGCTCGTCTTCAGGAATCCGCGCCGGTTCATCGTCTGCTGCATACTCATGAGGTGTATGTCCTCCCGTTCCCAACGGCCCAGTTACCGGGCCGTTCCGTGTAGGCCCGCAGTTGTGTCTCCGCCAGAATAACAGAATCCCGCCATCCCGGCCACGGCCCAAAGGCGGCGCCTGTGCGAACTTCATAGGTCCTATACGACCTATAGGACCTATAACCCCCGCCCTGAAAACCAGTGCCCAACCGCAACAAACCGCGCCCATTCGGGGTTTGTATTCCCCAACCGGCAATCGGTTAAACTTCCCCTTTAATCCAGCCGTGTAAACGAGGAGTATCCCCGTGACTTTTCTGCGTAACCCATTTGTTTGCATGCTGTTAGCTTCGATTGTCGCCCTGGCCGGATGCGCCCCGAAGGCCGACGACGCCCAGTCCACGCCCGCCGCCGAACCGGCCCCCGCTGCGGCTGAACCCTCCGCCGAGGCCGCGCCATCGCCCGAAACCGAGGCCCCGGCCCAAGTCGCTGAAGCGGCTGCGGAGCATGGGGAAGGGGAAACTATCGACCACTCGATCACGGATGCCGCGCCGTTTGGCGACGACGCGATGCTCGAGGGCCTCGTGCCCACCGGCTGGAAGCAGGCCGCGCCCATCGAGCACTACAACGTCGCGACGCTCTACAACAAGATCAACGGCCGCTCGGAACTGTACATGGCGTACGACGTGCTCGGGCTGAGCTGGATCAGTTTCGTCAGCGAAACCGATCAGGACGATTTCCTCGACCTGTTCGTCTACGACATGCGCACGCCGACGAACGGCTTCGGCATTTTCTCGGTCGAGCGCGAAGCCGGCCAGGAATCCGCCGGGCTCGGCCGCCTCTCGTACCGCACCGGCTCGAACTACTACTTCTGGCAAGGCAAGTACTACGGCTACGTGAACGCCTCGCGCGAGAACGACGTCAACACGTCGACTGGCCTCGCGATCCTCACCGCGCTGATGCCGCGGCTCGAGGACACCGGCGAGGCCGTCGCCGGCATCGATCTGTTGCCGCGCGAAGGTCTCATCGAGGACACCGTGCAGTACTTCAAGGTGGACGCGATGAGCCTCGACTTCCTCAACGACACCTGGGCCGGTATGTACACGGTCGGCGACAAGACCGCGCGCGGGTTCATCTCGAAGCGCGCGTCGGAGGAGGAAGCCGCCGGCATCCAGGCGTCCTTCGCGAAATACGGCGAGTCCTACGCCGAGTCCGTCTCCGAAGCCACGATCGAGGGCGTCACCGTCAGCATCGCCGACTGGGGCGGCGGGTTCTTCGATGTGGCGTTTCACGTCGGGCCGAACTTCGCGGGTGTCTCGAACGTCGAAGGCCGCGACATCCTCGACGCTGCCGCCGGCAACCTCATCAAGCAACTCAAAGCCCGGAACTAGACGGGCACGGTTCGGACCGGGTGCCACGTCTAAGCGGGGTCCAGCTTAGGCGTGGAGCCTGCCGGAAAATCACACGGCCAATGTGGATTAACTTAGAGCCCGGCCGTCCATCCGATTGCTGATCGGTAGGGGCGGGGCCCTGTCCCCGCCCTATGCCTGCCGACGACCAGGGCGGCCATAAGGGGCCGCCCCTACTCGAGGGTGTAACCCTCGCCAGGACTCCGTCCACCGTTTGGATGTGACTGGAGCCATATAAGAAATTACAGACAGATACGCGGATGCGTCATTCTCCTGTTGTTCTTCGGGGTTATCTGTGTCCATCAGTATCCATCTGTGGCTAAAATGCGCTAACGGAGTCCGACCGATGAAACGCATGCTGCTCGCGATTGCCATCGTCTGTGCCGGCACCCGGGCAATCGCTGCCGACTTCTCCGAAGTCTCCGCCTACATCGACGCCGCGTACCAGCGCGTCGGACTGCCCGGCGCGGCGATCCAGGTCTGGAAGGACGGCGAAATCCTCCACGAAGAATTCTTCGGCGAGTACACCGCCGATACCGTCGTCCCGATCGCGTCGGCCAGCAAGTGGCTCTGCGCCGCCACCGTGATGTCTATCGTCGATGACGGGCTCATCGATCTCGACGCGCCCGTCAGCCGGTACCTCGACTCGTTCACGGGCGACTTCGGCACGATGAGCGTCCGGCAGTGCCTCTCGCTGTCATCGGGGTTGGACGAGAATCTCGAAGTCTGGCCGTGGCGCACGACGATGGAGGAATACGTCAACGGCCTGCCGACACAGCCCGACCTGCTCCGCGCGAAACCCGGCACGGCCGTCATTTACGGTGCGAACGGGTTCCAGGTCGCCGCGCGCGTCGCCGAAGTCGTCACCGGCAAGGCCTGGCGCAATCTCTTCGCCGAACGCATCACCGGTCCGTGCGACATGCCCAACACGCAGTACGGCCGCCGCAAGATCGCGCTGGACAATCCCAACGTCGCGGGCGGCGCGTCGAGCACGCTGCGCGACTACGGCCACTTCCTCGAAATGATCGCGAACCGCGGCGAGTTCCGCGGCAAGCGTGTGCTATCCGAAGAGTCCGTCGAAGAAATGCAGACGAACCAGACCGCGGGTCTGCGAGTGATAAAGGTCCCGCCGCAGCGCCGCGATGGCGACGCGGCGTACGGCTTGGGCGAATGGATCATCGCGCAGGACGCGTCCGGCCGCACGCGCGGCGTCAGCAGCCCCGGCGCGTTCGGGTTCCTCCCGTGGTACGACCGCGAACTCAACCTCTACGGCGTCCTCATGATCGAGCAGCGCGTCGTCAAAGGCCTGCGCACCGGGCGTTTCGGCGGCAACGAGGTCGTCGAACTCGTCCACCAGGCCGTGAACGCCGGAAGCAGCCTCTAGTGCGCCGGTGCGATACTCGAGTTCCAGATATCGCGATGAAGTTTCCACGCGCCGCCGGAACGTTTCCAGATCACGATGTACTTCACCGAGTCCAGCACCTTGCCGCCAGCGTCGACAATTTGGGCATTGCCAATCTCGATAGCCGTCTCGCCGTGCTGTTCGACCTCGTCCGTGTTGAGCTTGACCGTTGTCCCCGGCTGCATCCCCTGGGCCCAATACGCAGCGATGGCCTCAGCCCCGCTCGACATCTCCGCGCCGGGCGGGAGAATCTGGCCGTCGGCCGAGTAGCAGGCCGCCACGCCGGCCGCATCCCCCTTGGCGAACGCCGCCTCGAATCGGCGGTTCGCCGATTCGATTTGGGAGCGGATGTCGTCCGCGGCGTCCACGCGGAGTCCGGAGATCAACGCGAGCGCCGCAATGCACATAAGAACGATCAGTAACTTTTTCATCGGTGGCCCTTTCAGATTGACAAAACGTGTGAGTGAATCGGGATCGATTCGTAAGCGTAACATGCATCCCAACGCATCGCAATCGGCGCGCAGCGAAGACCACGGCGCGGATGCCGGAGGCTATTCCGTGCTCACCGGCTCCTTCGCCTCGCCCTTCAGCGCGGAGAGCGCCGTGTGCCACGCCAGCGTCGCGCA
>CAYUZD010000308.1:0-4275 GCA_964449475.1 uncultured Nitrospirales bacterium | reverse complement strand
ACTAGAGCATCCGCTTCAACGCGCCAGCGGGAATTTCGCGCCATGCATAGTGCGATTGCGCGAGGAGTTGCTTGAACGCCGCGCGCTCGTCCTCGGTGCCGAACTCGAATCCCATCAGCGCGCGCCCGACGAGTTCGCCCGTGTACGAGTAGTTGAAGTAACACAGATTCGCGCGACCGCGAACCGTGGTCAGAAACTCGTGCAGCGCACCTGGCCGCTCCGGGAACTCGAACTGGATGAAGTAGGGGTGAGCGAACAGCCCCGGCTCGTAGTGGATGATGCGAAACTCGACGTCGGTCTCCGACGTCACGTCCTCGTGCGGCACGCCCATCTCCGTTAGCCGCTTCTGCAGCAGATCGAGTTCCAACGGCGACGCCTCGAACCCGATCACAGGCCACGCCTTCGTCGCGTGCACCTTTCCGTACTGGAATTCGATGATGTTCAGTCCCTCCAGCGCATTGTCGAGCAAGTACAACATGCCGCCGGGCCGCTCAGGGATCTCAAACCGCATGTAACGCCGTCGGCCGCCGCCGATGCCTGCGTGCCGGCTGATCCACGCAAGCTGCCCGAAGTCGAGGTTGCTGCCCGATAGCACCGTCAACACCTTACGGCCCTTGACGGCGTCCTGCTGCTTCATGAGGCCTGCGACCCCCATTGCGCCGGATGGCTCCGGGATGCACCGCGTCGCCTCCCACATAAGCTGGATCGCCGCGCATACTTCCTCGTTCGTCACCATGATCAGGTCGTCAAGCAGTTCGCGGCAGAGCGGGTACGTGAGCTCCCCCGCTTTGCGCACTGCCGTGCCGTCGCAGAACACGTCCACATAGTCGAGCGAAACGGGCTTGCCCTCCGCGAACGCCTTGACCATTGACGCCTGCCCCGCGCCCTGCACCCCGACGACGCGGATGCCAGGGTAGTACGACTTCAGCCAGCACGAGACGGCCGCAGCCATCCCGCCGCCCCCGATCTGCAGGTACGCCACATCGAACGGGCCGTACCCCGACATGACCACTTCATCGGCGAGTGTCCCCTGCCCGCCCATCGTGGCGAAATCGTCATACGCATGAATATAGGCGCTGCCCGATTCCGCGACGTCCTCTTGCGCGCGCGCATAGGCGTCGCTGTAGTTGTCGCCGTGGAGAATCACCTCGACCCGGTTCTGCCCGTGACGCTTCACCGCAGCCTGCTTCATGCGCGGTGCCGAGACCGGCATGTAGATCCGCGCGTGCACGCCGAGCCGGCTCGCTGCCAACGCCACACCTTGTGCGTGGTTGCCGGCCGATGCCGCGACCACACCACGAGCGCGCTCCGCCTCCGTCAATTGCGCCATCCGGTTGTACGCCCCGCGCCATTTGTACGAGTGAACGGGCGACAGGTCCTCGCGCTTGACGTAGACCTCCGCCTCGATGACCGGCAAATGCAGCAACTCGGTGGGCGCCGGCTGCCCAATGTGGTACACCTGCTGCCGCGCTATCAGGATTTCGCGGAATAGTTGGTCGCGAAGGCTGGAAGACATGGAAAGCTTGTATCAGATTGCACGAAGGGTTATCGAGCCGGAGGTATTTGGAGTCGCCACGCCTGAGCGGAGCTTAGGCGTGGCACACGTGCGACCTACAACGCGCCGATGTCGTCCGCAAGTTCCTGCACGAGCGTCTCCGCTGTGCGGTCAGACACGTGCTGCACCATCACGCGGATGACGGGCTCCGTGCCGGACGGGCGAATGACGACGCGGCCCTGGCCCTTAAGCTCGGCCTCGGCCTTCTTGCGCACGCGATCGAGCGCCTCTTCCGTCGGGCGGACGCCGTTTTGTAGCGGCACCTTCGCGTGGCGCTCGGGCATGGCTTCGTAGTCGCGCGCGAGTTCGGAAAGCTTGCGGCCCTTCCGCACCATCGTCGCGAGCATCTGCAACGCGGTGATCAACGCATCGCCGGTCGTGTTGTAATCCAGCAGCACGATGTGGCCGGAAGACTCGCCGCCGAGCATCAGGCCTTCCTTGCGCATCGCTTCGACGACGTAGCGGTCGCCCACCTTCGTGCGCACGATTTTGCCGCCGAGAGGCGCGATCGCGCGCTCCAAGCCGCCGTTTGCCATGATCGTCGTCACGACGGTCTTCTCGGGCAGCGTGTTGCGTTCGAGCATGTCCGTGCCGAGTATCGCGAGCAGCGCGTTGCCGTCTAGCAGCCGCCCGTCCTCGTCCGCCATCACGACGCGGTCACCGTCCCCGTCGAACGCAATGCCCAGATGCGCCTTCTCCGTAATCACGCGCGACCGCATCACTTCCGGAAACATCGACCCGCAATTGGAATTGATGTTCGTGCCGTCCGGCTCGACGCCGAGCGCCACCACCTGCGCGCCCAGTTCGGAGAACGCCTCCGGTCCAACGCGGTACGCCGCGCCATTTGCGGCATCGCACACGATCTTGAGACCGTCGAGGCGCATGCCCTTGGGGAACGTCGATTTCGCGTATTCGATGTAGCGGCCGGCGACGTCGTCGATGCGCCGCGCGCGGCCGAGCCGCGTGCCCGTCGGGCGCACGCCGTCGATCTCGTTGCCGACCACGAGCCGCTCGATCTCATCCTCCATGTCGTCCGGCAGTTTGTAGCCGTCGCGCGCGAAGAACTTGATACCGTTGTCGTAATAGGGATTGTGCGACGCCGAAATCATCACCGCGGCGTCGGCGCGCAGGCTGCGCATGATGTACGACACGCCGGGCGTCGGCAGCGGGCCGACCAGCCGGACGTTGATCCCCATCGAGCAGAACCCCGCGGTAAGCGCGGTCTCGATCATGTAGCCGGACTGCCGCGTGTCCTTGCCGATGAGCACGGTGTGCGGGTTGTCGTCCTTGCGGAAGAGGTACCCCGCCGCGCGCCCCACCCGTAGCGCCATCTCGGGCGTCATCGGGTGGACATTCGCTTCCCCGCGAATCCCGTCTGTGCCGAACAACCGCTCACTCATACGGACCTCCCCCACGCACTGCGTCGCACATCCGGGCGACGCGCGCCATCGCGCGCACGTCGTGCACGCGCACCGCGTCGGCCCCGTTCATCACCGCGATCGCCACCGTCGCCGCGGTGCCTTCCATCCGGTCATCCGGGCCGGCATCGCCCAGGACCGCCCCAATCGTGGACTTGTTCGATGTGCCCACGAGCAGCGACCGGCCGAACCGTCTGAACTCGGCCAGGCGCCGCAATACCTCTAAATTATGCCGCACAGTCTTCCCAAAGCCAAAGCCCGGATCGAGCCAAATGCGGTTTTCCGCGATGCCGGCGGCGCTCGCGAACCGCATCCGTTCCTCGAAAAAGGCACAGATATCGGACACGACATCGTCGTATTTCGGCGCAGCCTGCATCGTTTTCGGCGTCCCGAGCATGTGCATGAGAACGCACTCGGCCCCGGCCTCGGCGACGGTCTCCGCCATGTCCGGGTCGCCACGCAACGCGGTGATGTCGTTGACCATCGTCGCGCCGAGCTCCAGCGCCTGCCGGGCGGTCTCGGCGTGATACGTGTCGATCGATAATCGCAGGCCCCGGCCGCGCAACGCCTCAAGCACGGGCACGACGCGTTCCAGCTCGTCGCCCACCGGCACCGGCTCCGATCCCGGCCGGCTCGATTCGCCGCCGACGTCGAGGATGTCCGCGCCGTCCGCCGTCATCCGCTGCGCACGCTCGAGCGCGACGCGCGGATCAAGCACCCGGCTCGGGCCGTAGAAGGAATCGGGCGTCACATTCAACACGCCCATTACAAGCGTTCTCCCGGCGCGAGCGTCGCCCGGCCGGGAGTCGTTCATCTCTAAATGATCCGGATCGTGTCGAGGTCACGCCGTTCCGGGAACGATGTCCCCGGGCGGAATCGGCTCGATGCCGCTCGGCTCGTTGTCCTCGACGACACGGCGACGCGGTTCGGGCGTAGCCGTCGCGGTCGGTTTCGTCGGCGGCTTCGGCTCTTCCTTCACCGGCAGGATGTCGCGTCCGCCGACCCGGACGATGATCTCGTCGAGTTCCTTGCCGTCCAGCGTCTCACGCTCGACGAGCGCGTCCGTAATCGCGTCGAGCACCTTGCGGTGCTTGGTCAGCAAATCCTTCGAGTCCGCGTACGCGCGCTCGAGCATGTTGCGGATCTCGGAATCGATCCGTGCGGCGGTCTCTTCGCTGAAGTCGCGTTCCTTGCTGAAATCGCGGCCGAGGAAGATCTCCTTGCCTCCCGTGAACGCCACCGGGCCGAGATCGCTCATGCCGTACTCGCAGACCATCGCGTGCGCCTGGTTCGTCGCCATCT
>CAYUZD010000307.1:0-4280 GCA_964449475.1 uncultured Nitrospirales bacterium | reverse complement strand
CCGTGGCCAATCCGAGCATGATGCACCGATCGATGACGACCGTCCACTGCGCCAACGTCGCGATGTGGCTCGAGCGGGACGTGGAGTATAACCCGAAGAAGGAGCGCTTCGTCGGCGACGAAGAAGCAAATGCGCTACTCTCACGCGAAAAGCGGAAACCGTGGGACTTCATCTGAGCCGTTCCATTCTCCTGCCCGCTTCTCATTTTCTGCTTGTTCTTTTCGCGACGGCGCAGCCGCACGCTTCGGCGCAGGACGCCGTTGCCTATCCCGATCATTCTTCATTATTGGTGTTTCGGGACGCTGCGGGCGCCGAGCGATCGATCGCGACGCTCGGGGAGTGGGCGCAGCGCGCGGCGCACATCCGCGCGAACATGCAACTGGTGATGGGACCGCTGCCGGGCGAGTCGCGCCGGGTGCCGCTGGATGTCGAGGTGGTCGCGGAAGAGCGGACGGCGGCGTACATACGGCGGAAGATCCGGTTCACGCCGGAGCCGGGCGACCGCGTGCCGGCGTGGGTGTTGATTCCGTACGCGCGCGGTGCGGACGGGCGCGCGCCGGGGATGTTGTGCCTGCACCAGACGACGGCGATCGGCAAGGACGAGCCGGCCGGCCTGGGCGGACTCGAGTCGCTGCATTACGCGCACGAACTCGCCGGACGCGGCTACGTCTGCATCGTGCCGGATTATCCGTCGTTCGGCGAGTACGAATTCGACTTCGCGACGGACGGGGCAGAGTACGCCAGCGGCTCGATGAAGGCCGTGTGGAACAATCTTCGCGCGATTGACGTGATCGAGTCGTTACCCGAGGTGGACGCGGCGCGGATCGGCGCGATCGGGCACTCGCTCGGCGGGCACAACGCGCTGTTCACGGCGGCGTTCGACACGCGAATCAAGGCCGTCGTGTCGAGCTGCGGCTTCACGGCGTTTCACCACTACTACGGCGGCGACCTGACGGGGTGGACGAGCGATCGCTACATGCCGCGCATTCGCGACGTGTACGGCAGCAATCCGGACCGGATACCGTTCGACTTCTACGAAGTCGTCGCGCTGCTCGCGCCGCGCGGGTTTTACTCGAACTCGCCGGTGCACGACAGCAACTTCGACGTGGCCGGTGTGCGCAAGGTGTTTGAGAAGGTGCGAGAGGTGTACGCGTTGTTCGGGACCGAAGCGGAGACCTCCGGGCGGCTGGTGCTTGCGACGCCGGACGCGCCGCACGAGTTCCCCGAAGCAGAGCGGCTCGCGGCGTACGCGTGGCTGGACGGGCAGTTCGCGAAGTAAGCGTCCGGCTATTCGGCGGCCGTGCGTTTGCGTTCGAGGTTCGCCGCGGCGAGTGCGTACAGGACGGGCACAAAGAAGAGCGTGATGAGCGTCGAGGTGAGCATGCCGCCGATAACGACGCGCGCCATGGGGGCCTGCATCTCGCCGCCGGAGCCGAATCCGAAGGCCATGGGCACGAGCGCGAGTACGGTGGTGAGGGTCGTCATGATGATGGGGCGGAGGCGGCGCTTGCCGGCTTCCTCGATGGCGCCGTCGAGCAGCATGCCCTTCTCGCGGCGAAGCAGGTTGATGTAATCGACGAGCACGATCGCGTTGTTCACGACGATGCCCGCGAGCATGATCACGCCGAGGATGGCCTGGACGCTGACCGGCGTGTCCGTGAGGTAAAGGCTTCCAAGCACGCCGATCGACGCGAACGGGATTGAGAACATGATGATGAACGGATGGACGAAAGACTCGAACTGCGCGGCCATGACCATGTACACGAGCACGATCGCGAGCGCGAACCCCATCATCAGTTCGCGGTACGATTTCTGCTGTTCTTCGTACTCGCCGCCGTGGTAAATGGTGAATTCGTTAGGCACCTCGATCTGGTCGAGCTCCGCCTCGACCTTGGGCATCACGTCGCCCAGGGTGTACTCGGCGTCGAGGTCGGCGCGCACCTCGATGACGCGCTCCTGGTTCTTGCGTTCGATCTCCGTGGGGCCGACGACGCGCTGCTCAGAGAGGAAATTGCTCGCGGGCACGCGCTCGCCGGTGCGTGCGACGACCCAGTGCTCGCGCAAGTCATCCAACGCATGCCGGTCGGACTCCTTGAGCCGCACACGTACGTCGTATTCATCGCCGCCCTCGCGGTACCGCGTGGCGATCTGGCCGCCGAAATTCGTGCGGACGTTCTCCGCGATGTCGGAGACGGTGAGACCCGCCTCCGCGGCGCGGTACCGATTGATCCGCAGCGCGACCTCGGGCCGGCCGTCGTCGCGATCGACGCGGGTATCGGAGATGCCGGGGACGGTGTCGAGGCGATCGGCGATCTGTTGCGCGATCTCCGCGGCGCCCTCGCGATCGTAGCCGCGGACCTCGATCGAGACGCTGTCGGCCTCGGGCGAGACGATGCGGAACACGAACAGGCCGCCGCTCGCACGCGTGAAAAGGCGCACACCGGGCACGTTGCGCAGGCGCTCATTTAACTCATCGGCCAGTTCCTGGCTCGTGCGGCTCCGGGTTTCAGCATCGGCCAGCATGATATTGAGCGAGCCGCGGCTGTTGCCGCCGCCGCGGAACCATTCCGGTTGGCCGAAGGTGGTGTACACGCTGGCGATATCGTCGCCGCCGACCTCGCGCACGATGCGTTCGACCTCCGTGAAGGTGGTGTCGAGCGCCTCCAGGCGGGTGCCCGGGGCCATCATTCCGAAAACGCGCACCTCGCCTTCGTCGGTCTCGGGCATGTACTCGAACCCGAGTAACTGGTAGACGGGCAGGATCGCCGCGAGGATGGCCGCGGCGCCGACGATGACGGCAAACTTGTGGCGCATCGCGCGGTGGAGGGTGCGCTGGTAGGCGCTCTCGAAACCGCGCAGGGCGTATTCCCCGACGCGGTAGACGCGGTGGGTGAGCGACTCGTGGCCGGTGACCGCGAGCGGCTCGACCTTGAGGAACTGGCGCGCGAGACTCGGCACGAGCGTCAAGCTGACGACGAGCGAGCACGTGAGACTGAACGCGACGACGTAGGCGAGCTGCGTGAACATGATGCTGGCGGCGCCCGAGAGGAACACGAGCGGCAGGAAGACGACCAGCGTGGTCAGGGTCGAGGCGACGATGGCCGACGAGACTTCACGCGTGCCCTCGATGGCGGCGGTGCGCGCGTCCTGGCCGTTCTCGCGGTGGCGGAAGATGTTCTCGAGCACGACGATGCTGTTGTCCACCAGGAGCCCGACGCCGAGCGCTAGTCCGCCAAACGAGACGATATTGAGTGTAAATCCGCTGAAATAAATGAGCGAGAACGACGCCATCACGGAAATGGGGACGGAGCTCGCGATGATCAGCGTCGATCGAAGGTTGCGGAGGAAAATCAGTAGAATCAGTACGGCCAGCGCCGCGCCGGTTATCGCCGCCGTGCGCACATTTGCGATGGCGTCTTCGATGAACTTGGCGTTGTCGCGCGTGGTCAGGACGGAGATATCGGCGTAGTCGCGGCGGATGTCCTCCATCTCTTGCTTGACCTCGTTCGCGACGCTGACCGTGTTGCTTCCGGACTGGCGATAGATGTTGAGGGTGATCGCGGGCTTGCCGTCGATGCGCTCGATACGCCGCAGTTCCTCGAGTCCGTCGGTCACGTCCGCCACGTCGCGGAGATAAATCGGCACGCCTTCGCGCGTCGCGACGACAATGTTCTCGAGTTCGCCGGGGCGGCGGAATTCCCCCGTGGTCCGCATGACGAGTTGGGTGTCGCCGGAGTAGACCTCGCCGGCGGGCAGGTTGATGTTTTCCGCGCGGATGGCCATGACGATGGACTGTGGCGAGAGCTCGAGCGCGTCGAGTTTTTCCTCGATGAGTTCGACGTGGATTTCGCGAAGGCGCCCTCCGCCGACCTCGACCGACGCGACGCCCGGCATGCGCTCGAGCCGCTGCTTGAGGGTATGCTCGGCCAGGTAGCGCAGATCGGCCTGGCTCATCGTGGCGGACGACAGCCCATACTGCATGATCGGGCTCTGGTTGAAGTCCCATTTCGACAGGATCGGCGGCTCGACGTCGTCCGGCAGCGCGCCGCGGATGCGGTCGAGGCGATCGCGCACCTCGTTTGTTGCTTCATCGAGGTTCGTGCCCCAGACGAAGCGGATTCCAATCTGCGTGCGGCCTTCGCCGGCGGAGGAATCGATTTCCTCGACGTTCTCGACGCTGCCGAGCGCCTCCTCGATCGGCCGCGTGACGAGCGTCTCCATTTCCTCCGGCGTCGCGCCGTTGTAGGTGACGGAAACGTTCAGGGAGGGGAACGTCACGT
>CAYUZD010000306.1:0-4290 GCA_964449475.1 uncultured Nitrospirales bacterium | reverse complement strand
GAGTCCGTGAACTGGATGAACGTCCGCGCGGACAGCGTGTCCTGGTAGCTCATCAACCCCACGCTCATCGTCAACAGGTCGAACCGGCGCGACGCGAACGTCTCGCGGATACGGTGCGCGATCCGCAGCGACGTCTCCTCCGACGCCTCGGGCAGAATCACCATAAACTCATCGCCGCCGTACCGGAACCCCAAGTCGACGTGTTCGCGTGTGCACTCCGACACGACGCGGCCGACCTCGCGCAGCACGCGGTCGCCCTCGAGGTGGCCGTGGGAGTCGTTGTAGGACTTGAACCGGTCGATGTCCAGCAGCAGCAGTGAGAGCGGGTGCTTCTGGCGCTTGGCACGCTCGATTTCCGCCTCGAGCCGCTCGTAGAAGTATCGCAGGTTGTACAACCCGGTCAGCCCGTCCCGGATGGTCATCTCCTTGAGTTCCTGCTCGAGCCGCTTCTGCTCGGTGATGTCCTTGCAGATGAGCAGGATAGATGCGGGCGTTCCGTCCGCACCCGGCACGACGGATACCGAAAGGTTTACCGGAATCACTTTGCCGCTCCGGTGCTTCAATTCCGTCTCGTAGTTCTGCAGCGGCCGGTCGGGCGAGATCACGCGCCGGACGTACTTCGCCTCTTCCACGCCTCCGACATACAGGTCGCTGATCGACCGCCCGACCAGTTTACCGCCGGCATACCCGAACATATGCTCCGCGCCGCGGTTCGCGAACGCGACGGCGTCGTCGCTTGCCACGGTGATGATGCCGTCTACGGTACTGTTGATGAGGTTGTTGAGGTACTTCTCCGTCTCCGAGAGCCGCTGGTTCGTCAGCGCGAGGTCCGCGGTCGCTTCCCGCACGCGATCTTCGAGCTGGTCGCGATACGACCGGTTCTCGCGCACGAGCCGGCGCTTCTCAAGCGCCCGGTCGATGCAGATCAGCATCTCTTCGAAGTCGAACGGTTTCAGCACGTAATCGTCCGCGCCCGCCCGCAGCGCGGAGATGGCCGTGGTCACGTCCTGCTTGCCCGTCATCACGATAACGCCGAGGTCCGGCCAGAGGTTGCGCGCGGACTGCGCCAGGTCGATCCCGCTCATCCCGGGCATCACGATGTCCGTCAGCAATAGCCCCGCCTCGCGCGCGCGCAACAGATCCAGCGCCTCCCCGGGGTCACCCGCCACGACGCACTCAAACCCGCGCGTGCCGAGGTGTTCCTGCAGAATGTCCAGAATGATGTTCTCGTCGTCGACGATCAACACCCGGGTATCGATGGAACGGACAGAGTTTTCCCCCACGCGCGCGACGCTCCCTCTTGCTGGTCCCTGAAATTCGCCCGTGTCGTCTTACAGCCACTTCATGACGATGATCATCACGAATATCGATCCGATCCCAATCGCCATTTGGGTCTTCGTCGCCCCGCTACCGTCGTCTTCCTTCTTCTTCGCCAGCGAATCGGACACCCCCCGGCGATTCGCGACGTTCTTGTCCACCGTGCGCGTGGCCTTGCTGTCTTGGGCGTGTGCGGTCTCCATCGTGAGGCCCGTGAACACGGCGACCACGGCGCAAAGTGCGAGCAAAGCCAAGAGTCTCTTCTGGGTCATGGGACGAATGCCTCCCTGCGGGCCAATGGCACCCACGATACCCGTATTGTAATCGCAACCGCGCACAAAGGAAAGGTGTAGGATTCTCCTCACAGGCCGTCCATAACTCCATCCGTTTCAAGTGGTTAGCACACCGGGACGCGCGAATTCCTGCGCCAACTGGCAAACGTTCAATTGCCGAGCGCGAAGCGGTTTCCTTACCATGCACCGCCCATGAGGTTTCGCGCACCCTTCGACGTCCGGTTCTATGAAACCGACCGCGCCGCCCGGCTCACGCCCGTCGCGCTGTTCAATTATCTCCAGGAAACCGCCATCCAGCACGGCGACGCCGTCGGGCTGGACGGCGCCGAACTCGACCGGCTCGGCTACATCTGGATGATGAACCGGCTCCATTTCGCGATCCACCGCTACCCCATACGCCGCGAGTCGTTGACCGTCGAGACGTGGGGCTCGCGGTTCAAGGGCATGTTCGCCACACGTGAATGGCGCGTCACGGGAGGGGACGGCGCGGCCGTCGCCACCGCGTCGGGCCGGTGGGTCATGCTCTCGGGCGAGCCGAAGCGCATCATCCGCATCCCGCCGCTGATCAGCGAGCGCTACGGCGAGTATCCCGACCGCGCGCTCGAGGATGCGTTCGACCGCATGGATCCGCCGGAATCGCCCTCGTGCGATCGGCACTTCCACGTGCGGTTCAGCGAACTCGACACGAACCAGCACGCCAACAGCGCGAGCTACGTCGACTGGTGTCTCGAGGCCGTGCCGCTGACCGTGCTCGACGGGTTCCTGCCGGCGTCCTTCGAGATCACGTTCAAAAAGGAGTGCCGGCTCGGCGAAGAGCTGGCCGCGCGCAGCGAGGAACTCCCTGCGGACGCGCCGGGCGAGCGCCGGTTCCGCCACGGCCTCTGGCGTCAGTCGGACTCCGCGCTGCTCGCCATCGCCGCGAGCACCTGGCGGCCCGCACCATGACGCCCGCCCCGCGGCTGGTGCTGCTCGGCGGCGGCCACAGCCACGTCGAGGTCCTGCGCCGGTTTGCGATGCACGGTCCGGGCGCACACCACGTCACGCTCGTCGCGCGCGACATGCTCGCGCCCTACTCCGGAATGTTGCCCGGCTTCGTCTCGGGCCAGTACACGTTCGCCGAGGCGCACATCGACGTGCGGACGCTGGCGCGCGCCGCGGGCGCGCGCGTCTGTCACGCCGAAGTTGAGTCGATCGATCTCGGCGCTCGTGTCGTCGTCTGTAGCGGCCGGCCGGGCGTCCCGTTCGACCTCCTCTCGATCAACGTCGGGTCGCGTCCCGCGATCGACGACGTGTCCGGCGCGCGCGAGTTCGCCTGGCCCGCGAAACCGGTGGATGCGTTCATCGCGAATTGGGAAGCGTTGCTCGATGACCTTACAACGCGTCCGAGGCCGCACCGTATCGTCGTCGTGGGCGGCGGCGCGGGCGGTGTCGAGTTGGCACTCGCGATGCGGCGCAGGCTCAGCGCCGTCGCGCCCGGCACCACAATCGATCTGATTACCGCGGACGACGTAATCCTCTCGACGCATGCCGCCGGCGCACGCCGGCACGCCGTGCGCGCATTGGCCCGGCTTCGGATCGGCGTCCACGCCGGCGAACGCGCGGCCGAGGTCGTCCGGGGCGAAGTCCGGTGCGCGTCGGGCCGCGCGGTGCCGTTCGACACGCTGATCTGGACCACGCACGCCGCGCCGTTGTCCTGGCTGCGCGACTCGGGTCTCGCGACCGACGACCGCGGCTTCGTACTGGTCGATGAACACCTGCGCAGTGTCTCCCATCCCTTCGTGTTTGCCGCGGGCGACGCCGCGTCGCTCCGTCACGCGCCACGGCCCAAGTCCGGCGTGTTCGCGGTACGCGAGGGACCGGCGCTCGCTACCAATCTCGTTCACGCGTTGACCAACGAACCGCTCGAACCGTTCACGCCGCAGAGACAGCATCTCGCGCTGCTGGGCACCGGCGACCGCCGCGCGATCGCGTCCCGCGGACCCTTCGCCGCCGAGGGCGAATGGGTTGAGCGCTGGAAGGACCGCATCGACCGCGCATGGATGGCGAAGTACCAGCGCGTGATGCCGGCATCGCGCTCGATGGGCGACATGCCGTGCGCGGGCTGCGGCGCGAAGCTCGGCCACGACGTGCTGCACCGGGCGCTGGCGCGGCTCCAGACCGTCCCGCGGCCCGACGTGCTCATCGGCCTCGACGCGCCGGACGACGCCGCGGTCGTCGATCTGCCGCACGGCATGCTCGCCGTGCACACGGTCGACGTGTTCCCCGCGCTCGTCGCGGACCCTTACCTCGCGGGCCGCATCGCCGCCGTGCACTGCCTCAGCGACATCTACGCGATGGGCGCCGCGCCGCACACCGCGCTCGCCGTGGTCACCCTGCCCGAGACCCACGCCGCCGTGCAGGAGGACACGCTGACCGACCTGCTCGCCGGCGCGCTCAGCGTGCTCATGCCCGAGCACGCCGCGCTAGTCGGCGGCCACACGCTGCAAGGTGACCGGCTCGACTTCGGCCTCAGCGTCAACGGCGTCATCGCGCGCGATCGGCTGCTTCAACTCGGCGCGCCGCGCCCGGGCGACCGGCTCATCCTCACCAAGCCGCTCGGCATCGGCGCGATCTTCGCCGCCGACATGCGCGGCATGGCCCGCGCGCACTGGGTCGCGGACGCCGTCGCGCACATGACGCA
>CAYUZD010000305.1:0-4318 GCA_964449475.1 uncultured Nitrospirales bacterium | reverse complement strand
TGAATCCTGACGAATTGGGAGATCCCCGTTGCTATCATTTCAGTCCAAGAACGTCCTGCATGTCGTAGAGGCCGGGACCGGACCGTTCGGCGAAGCGCGCGGCGACGAGGGCGCCGGCGGCGAAGGTGTCGCGGCTGTGCGCGCGGTGGGTGAGTTCGATGCGTTCGCCCCGGCCGAAGAACGAGACGGTGTGATCGCCGACGACGTCGCCGCCGCGAAGCGCGTGCACGCCGATCTGGCGCGCGGGCCGCTTGCCGACGAGGCCCTCCCGGCCGAACGCGGCGTCCGCGGGATACGAGAGCCCCAATCCCTCCGCGGCGCGCTCGGCGAGACGCACGGCGGTGCCGCTCGGGCTGTCCATCTTCTGATTGTGGTGCACCTCGGCGATCTCGACGTTGTAGTCGAGTCCGAGCGTCTGTGCAATTTGCTGGGTGAGTTTGAACATGAGGTTGACTCCGACGCTCATGTTCGGCGCGAACACGACCGGGATCTCGTGGGCGGCCTCGCCGATCCGGTGTTTCTGCTCGGCGCTGAGGCCCGTCGTGCCGACGACGACCGCGCGGCCCAGCTCGACCGCGACGGCGAGATTGGACAACGTCGCTTCGGGCGCGGTGAAGTCGATCAGCACATCGGACCGGTCGAGCGCCGCTTTCGCGTTCTTCGACAGCGGCATGGATTGCGATCGGCCGCACTCCGACCCGAACTGCACCTCGGTGCCTTCGTATTGGGGCAGGTCGAAGATGCCGCCGACCGTGAGGTCGTCCGTCGCCGCAGCGAGTTCGAGGATGCGGCGGCCCATCCGTCCGAGCGCGCCTGACACGCAGATTTTCACTTTAGTTATCTCCCCAAAACGCGTTGAGCTGAGTCGTTGTTACATTTAGTTCCACGAAGGCATGTGTCCGGTAGGGGCGGGGCCCTGTCCCCGCCCGTTGTGCGCGGCGGATGCAGGGCGGCCACAGGGGGCCGCCCCTACGAGGTTGCGAACCTCTTCTCAATGCGGAGTCGATCATGTCGCCCAAGCCTGCCCGATACCAAAAAAACGGGACGGATGCATCCGGGATGCCGGACTCAGCCGTCCCTGCGGGACTGAAATCGTAATCCGCTTCGCACCCGGCACTAAAGTGCCGGGCTATTGTCGATTGTCCCTACGGGACATTCAAGAATGCGCACCGCCTCGCCTGCATCGGTATTGGATTGCCGGCTTGGTGCGCGTTCCCCGCGCCCTACTCCGTGGCCGCGGCGGGGTTTTTCGGGTAGTTCGGGTCGGACTGCACTTCGATGATCTGGCGGCTGTGGCGGACGGTGTGCAGCGGCACGTAGAGCAGCCAGTCGTAGGCGTTGAGCCAGTTGAAGATGGGAAACGGATGCTCGAAGGTCCGGTTCTTGACCTCGCGCGGCATCGTCTCGATATAGGCGCGCACTTCGCCGTGAATGGTGTAGAACTCGCGGATTGCACGCGCGCGGTCCCAGTTCTCGCTCGGGCGAATCTCCATCGGCGCCTGCGCGCCGCCCACGCCGCCGGGGTTGCGGTTCGGCATCACGCGACGGAGAAACTCCGCCTTGTCCTTCGTGCGCGTGTACCACTCGGGGTCGGGCGGGTTCTTCATTGCGTTCAGCGCGAACTCGTACAACGCGCGTTCGGAGCGCACGATGTGCTCGACACATTCGCCGACAGACCAGCGGTCCGGGTTCTGTTTGAAGTTCCATTGCTCGTCCGTCAACCCGGTAATGAGTCCCAGCATCAAGTCCTGGGACGCGTCCATTTCCTTGACCAGGTCCGCGAACTCCGCGTCCGTCAGGGCAGGATTCGGTTCATCCGCTGCGAGCGGCACGGCGGACAGGAGCGCCAGCGCGAACACCGCGCAACACATAGTCTTCATCAGTTGCCTCCTTGTTCTCCGGGCGTCAGTTCGCCGCGGACGTCTTCGGATAGTTTGGGTCCTGTTGCACTTCCGCGATCTGCTTGCTGTGCCGCACGACGTGGAGCGCCGCGAGGTTGAGCCAATCATACGCGTTGAGCCAGTTGATCGCCGGGAACGGGTTCATGAACGTCCGGTCCTTGATGTCGCGCTGCATCGTCTCCACATACGCGCGCAGGGTCCCGTGCGCCGCGTAGAACTCGCGGATCGCGTGCGCGCGGTCCCAGTTCTCGGTGGGCCGCACCTCGAGCGGGGCGTTGAACCCGCCCGCGCCGCCGGGATTGCGGTTTGGCACCGTTTGCCGCACGAGTTCCGTCTTGCCGTTCGTCCGCGAGTACCACTCGGGATCGCGCGGCCCCGCGACAATCTGCTGGATCATCGCGAGCACCGCCTGCTCCGTCCGCGTGATGTGTTCGACGCATTCCGCCACGGACCACCGGTCTGGGTTCTGCTTGAACGTCCACTGCTCGTCGGTCATGCCCGAGATGAGGCCCAGGAGCGTGTCCTGGCCTTCATCCAGCATGCCCACGAGTTCGCGAAACTCTTCGTCCGTCACACGCGGACTCGGAGCTGCTTCGGCAAACGAAACGTTCGCCACACTCACGATCAGCACTACGGTTGAAAGTACGCGCAACGCCAGCATGGTCGGGTCTCCTCTCCCGGTGTGGGACGCGGCCCGGCACGGGACCGGGCCGAGTCATCCAACACCGGATCGTGGAGAAGAGTCGCAGGGCGTCTACGCCTTTGGATAGTTCGGGTCTTCCTGGACTTCGACGATCTGCTTGCTGTGGCGCACGGTGTGCATCGTGAGCAGGTTCAGCCAGTCGTAGGCATTAAGCCAGCCGATCTGCGGGACGGGATGCTGCATCGTGTGGTCCTTGATCGTGCGGTCCATCGTCTCGACATACGCGCGCACCTCGCCTTGCGCGTCGTAGAACTCGCGGATCGCCCTGGCGCGATCCCAGTGCTCCGTTGGCCGGATCTCCGCGGGTGCTTGTACGCCGCCCTGGCCCTGCGGCCCGCGCATTGGCACCAACTGACGCACGGCGGCCGTCTTGCCCGCGGTCTTCGTCGCCCATTCGGGGTCACGCGGACTCGCGATCACGCCCTTGATCATTTCGAGGATTCCGCGCTGCGACCGCACGATGTGTTCGGTGCACTCGGCGACCGACCAGCGGTTTTCGTTCTGCTTGAAGTTCCACTGTTCGTCCGAGAGGCCCGATATGAGTTCGAGCATCCGCGCCTGATTGTCATCGATCTGTTTGATCAGTTCGGCGTATTCCTGATCGGTGATGGTGGGACTCGGATCCTCCGCGTGGGCGAATCCCACGGCGAGACAAAGCGCCAGCACTGCAACTGCAACACGATTCCGTTTCATGACGTCTTCCTCCCTCGGTGCGGCACGCCGGGAGCGCCCGCAAATTGGATTATGGTCATAATAAAACACCAAAGACGAGTTTGTTGCTTCCATCGCGTTGCCGAATGACGCGACCGGCTGGATTAGATGCGCTAACCGTCAGAAACCAAACGCTATTTCGCGAGGAGTTTCGAGTCGAACCAGTCCGCCATCATGGCGACCTCCTCGGGGATGGTCATCCAGGGGTGCGCGCCGCCCGGCTTGACGTGGAACTGGACGTCGGTGCCGGCCGCCTTCAGTTTTTCGACGAAGAACTCGGATTGTTGGAGCGGCACGAGCGGGTCCGCGTCGCCGTGCCAGATGAGGAATGGCGGGGTCGGGCCGTTCACGTGCAGCGCGGGCGAAATCTCGCGCGCCTTGGCTTCGATCTCCTCCGGGGTCTGGCAATCGATGCCGCCCGCGAAGAGGATCTCGCCGATCATGTTGAAGTCCGGTTTGCCCTCGCCCCACTGCAGGAAGTTCGTCGGCGGGAAGAAGATGCCGACGGCGGCGACCTCGGTGCCGATTTTTTTCATCGCGTCGCGCGCGTTCGGGTCGCCGGCCTCCGTCGTCACGACGGTCAGCGACGCGAGGTGGCCGCCCGCGGACGCGCCGGTGAGGCCCACGCGGTTCGGATCGATGCCGTATTCGCCGGCGTGCGCCTTGACCCATCGGATGCCGGTCTTGACGTTTGCAACCATTTCCTCGGCGGTGAATTTCGAGCGCGAGCCGGGCCGGATCGCGAAGACGGTATAGCCCTTGCCGCAGAAGAGGTCATAGAACCGCGCCATCTTGTGATCGCGAATTTTGCCGCGGTCCGAGTGCCATGCGCCGCTTGCGATGTCCACGATCGCGAGGCCGTTCTTCGGCACGGTCGGAACGAACACGTCCATCAAGAGCCCGATGCCGTTCGTCTCGCCGTAGACCATGTCTTCGGTCTGTTCATAGACGAGATCCTCGGCGAGCGCGGGCATGGCCAGCAGCATGCACAGAATGAGCGCAA
>CAYUZD010000304.1:0-4321 GCA_964449475.1 uncultured Nitrospirales bacterium | reverse complement strand
GTCATCGAGGCCGCGCGCAAAGCCGGTATGCCGGTCCTCGTCCACGTCAGCACCGAGGCCGTCCTCGCCGGCGGACCGCCGCTCATCGACGCCGACGAGTCGTGGCCCTTGCCCGCCCAACCCGCCGGACTCTATCCGCTGACCAAAGGCAAGGCCGAGCGCATCGTGCTCGAATCGTCCAGCGACACGCTCCGAACCGTCGCCATCCGCCCGCCGCTCATCTGGGGCAAGGGCGACACCTCGGTCCTCCCCAAGATCGCAGCCGCCGTTAAGTCCGGCCAATGGATGTGGTTCGGCGGCGGCCACTACCCGCACGCCACCACCCACGTCCAGAACGTCATCGAAGGCCTCCTCCTCGCCTACGAGCACGGGCGCGGCGGCAACGTCTACTTCATCACCGACGGCGCCCCGCAAGATTTCCGCGACTTCATCACCGCCCAACTCCGCGCAATCGGCGTCACCCGCGAATCCCGATCCATTCCATACGGCGTCGCCGCCGCATTCGCGTCCGTTTCGGAGAACGTGTGGAAATTTCTCGGTCTGCGCACGATACCCCCGCTCCCGCGCAGCGTCCTCTACCTCATGGGTCAGAAACTCACCGTCACCGACGCCAAGGCCCGCCGCGAACTCGGATACCAGGCCCGCATGACGCCCCAACAGGGCCTCGCAGAACTCGCCGCCCCCTGACCCCGTCATCGCGAGCAGCGGGGTCAGTTACAAAACCCTCTACGGACCCCAATGGGTGCCACGCCTAAGCGAAGTCCAGCTTAGGCGTGTTTCTTCCTCCTCACACATCCCACCCCCGCCCAAGTGGCGCAGGCGTCCCCGCCTGTGCGGGCGTATCGACACCCCGCCCCGCTTTGGGACTCCCCGCAGCTCCGTGCTATGATCCACCCGGCGGCGGAAACGCAGTTCACCCTTCGGGGAGCGAGATTGGGGGAGATCGCCATGTTTCGATCCGTTGGTGTGTGCATTGCAGCGGTTTGTCTCCTGACGGCCTGCCAGTCCGGGTCGTTCAGCAAGCGAGGTGCGGCCAACCCGTCCACCGTGTCGCAGGGCGCCGCATCGCCCCTCCCGGCCATGGCGCGCACGCGGTTCAGCGACGTGCCGCTGCCCGAGGGTATCAAGGAAGACATCGAACGCAGCTACGTGTACGAATCGTCCTCGTTGCAAGTCGGACGAATGGTGTATAAGGTGAATCAGCGCGTCACGACGGTCGCGCAGTTTTACATGACGGAGGCGCCGAAGTATAGCTGGCAATTGACGAGCATGCTGCAAGCCGAGGGCGCGCAGATGACGTTCGAGAAAGTGGGCCGGAAGATGTGGGTGTCCGTGACCCCGCTCGGATTGATGGACCGCAGTTCCCGTCTCATCATCCACGTCGTTCCCGACGATTCGCACGGCTCCGGCGCACCGGTCAATCTCCGGTAGCGCATTCTCACGACAGTTCACTCCGGCACGACAGCAGGAAGACCATGGCAGACACCGAAAACAAGCGAGCCCTGCCCGCCGACGGCGAGCCGGAAGCCCCCAAGAACGATCTCACCGCGCTCATCGCGCACGTCCAGGACCGCCCGGGTATCTACATCGGCGCCATCGTCTTCGTCCTCGTCGTACTCGCCGCGACCGGCATCTACCGCGCGATGCAGGCCTCCGCGCTCCGAACGCAATCCACCGAATACGCCCGCGCGATTGAGAAGGAAGATCCCGCCGAGCGTAGCGCCGCATTCGCCGCCGTCGCCCAATCAAGCCCGCAGTTCGCCGCCCGCGCCCTCTATCTCGAAGGCGAAGCCGCGCTCGACGCCGGCAATTACGATGCTGCCCGCGCCGCGTTTACCAAGCTGCGCGAGACGCATCCCGGCTTCGAGTTCGTGCCCGACGCCGTCGAAGGACTCGGGTTCATCGAGGAAGACTCCGGCGACTATGCAACCGCCCGTAAGTTCTACGACGAAGTCGCCGCGAAGTGGCCGGATTCCGCCGCCGCCAAACGCCAGCCCTACAATCTCGCGCGCTGTTACGAGGGCGAAGCCAACCTCTCCGCCGCGATCGAACAGTACCGGAAACAGCTTGAGATGTTCCCCGGCTCGACCATTGCCGTCCGCACGCAGCAGCGGCTCGACGAACTCCGGGAAACCAACCCCGAACTCTTCGCGGACGAGCAAACCGTCGCCAATTCCGCTCCGCTACTCCAGGAACTGACCACCGACCCGGCCACCGCCCCTATCGATCAGCTCGAACTTTCCATCGACCGGCTCGACACCGATCAGCCGCCCGCGGATGTCCAACCGAGCACCGAGGCGCCCACGGAGTCCGCGCCCCAAGCCGAGACTCCGCCACAACCCGAATCCACACCGCAAGAATCCCCCACGCCGCCTCAATAGTAACTCGTCCCTGTCATTGCGAGGAGTGGGGTGTGCGACGAAGCAATCTCGCTCTCCCACGGGTGCCACGCCTAAGCGGGGTTCAGCTTAGGCGTGAGTGCTTCAGACATCCTCGCGCCGGCTCGATCTCCGCCGCTCGATTCCGCGACGCCGTTCCATCTCCGTCGCCGCATCCTCGTCCGCACGCCGCTCCATCCCCCGCCGCTCGCGCGACCGCCGTTCCCGGTGCCGCAGAAACCGCACGCCAAAATAGATCGAATAAATCGCCCCTGCCGTGCCGAGCCCCAGTAGAAACCAAGCCGCTCCCGTCATGACGCCGCGCGCTTCCGCACGCTCAGATCCTCGATCAGCTTCCGCGTCCGCGTGCTCAACACCTTGATTTCTTCGAGGTGGAAATCCGAGATCGACTCGACCGCAATCTGCCGGTCGAATTCCTTCGCCACCCGATCCAGCAGGTCCTTGTTCTCGCCGCGCAACCGCCGCGACACATCCGGATGCATCTGCACCGTGACGCCCTTCTCCTTCGATTTGCAGAACAGGCCGCGCAACCGCCGCAGCGCGTCAAACGTCAGAGTCGTCACCGACCGCACCGTGCCCGCGCCGTCGCAATACGGACACGGCTGCGACAACTGCCGCGTCAGGCTGTGCTTGACGCGCTTGCGCGTCATCTCCACCATGCCCAATTCGCCGATGTCCGACACCGTGATCCGCGCGCGGTCCCTCTTCACCACTTCCCGGCACTTCTGCAACAGTTTCCGCCGGTTCCCTTCCTGCTCCATGTCGATGAAGTCCACCACGATAATCCCGCCCAGGTCTCGCAGCCGCATCTGGTGCGCGATTTCCTCCGCCGCCTCCATGTTCGTCTTGAACACGGTGTCCTCGAGCTGTTTCTTGCCCGTGAACCGCCCGGTATTCACGTCGATCGCCGTCAGCGCCTCCGTGTGGTCGATCACGATGCTGCCGCCGCTCTTCAGTTCAACCTTGCGCTCCAGCGCCTTCTCAATCTGCTCCTCGATGCCCATCCGCTCGAACAGCGGCCGGCGGCCCGTGTACACCCGGCAACGCTTCTTGAGGTTCGCCGCGTACACGTCCAGGAACTCGATGATGCTGTCCAGCACCGGCTGGCTGTCGATCGTCAACCGGCTCACGTCCTCCGTAAACGTGTCGCGCACCGTCCGCAACACCGAGTCCAGGTCCTCGTGCAGAAGCACCGCGCCCTTCGCGTCCGGCTGTTCCATGCCCTCCCGGATCCGGTCCCACTGCTTGTTGAGGTACTTGAGGTCCGCCAGCAATTCCTCTTCGGATTTGCCTTCCCCCGCCGTGCGCAGGATCAGCCCATACGGACGGTTCTTGCGGAAATTCCGCAGAATCTTCTTCAGCCGGTCCCGTTCCTTCTGATCGTCGATCTTGCGCGAGACCCCGATCTGCGACACCGTCGGCATCAACACCACGTACCGCCCCGGCAACGTCGCGTAGTTCGTCAGCCGCACGCCCTTCGTCCCCAGCGTGTCCTTCTGCACCTGCACCATGATCGGCTGGCCGCGTTTGAGGATCTTCTCGATCCCCAGCCGCCGCGGTCGCTTCTTGCGTCCCCCCTCGATGTCGTCGAGGTCGATGTCCCCGCTCTCCTGGTCCGCGATGTCCGCCACGTACAGGAAGCCGTTGCGCTCCTGGCCGATGTCGACGAACGCCGCCTGGATCCCCGGCACGACCGAGTCCACCCGGCCCTTGTATATGTTCCCGACGAGACTCCGTTCGCCGTGACGCTCCACGTGCAGCTCCGCCAGGCGCTTGTCTTCGATCCGCGCGATGCGCGTCTCAAGTGGATCTACGTTGATGATGAGTTCGTTCATTCGCTCCCCGATTCAGCGGACCGGCACCAGCGCCGGAGACCGCGAGAGGAATCCAAGGCTACCGCGCCGGGCGTTCACACTCAAAAT
>CAYUZD010000303.1:0-4347 GCA_964449475.1 uncultured Nitrospirales bacterium | reverse complement strand
GGACCGTAGGCTTCGTAGCGAATTTCTTCGTAGTTGACGTCCTGGCCTTCGCCGGTGCCTTTTTTGATAGCGGCCTCGACGCGGTCCTTGGGCATGTTGGCGGCACGCGCGGCGAGCATGACGGTGCGGAGTTTGGAATTGCCGGAGGGGTCGCCTCCGCCCGCTTTCGCCGCGACTGCAAGTTCCTTGGCGATCTTGGAGAAGATCTTGCCTTTCTTCGCATCAAGCGCGCCCTTCTTGCGCTTGATCGTGCTCCATTTACTATGGCCGGACATGCGATGAATCCTCGTGAGTGACGCGGCCGCTCGGAGTGCATGGGCAACCCGGGCCTGCCGCGGCAGTATAGCAATCGTCCGGGAAGTCCGGCAATTTGAGTGGCCTGTTGCTGCGTGGCCGAGTCCTGCGCGGATCGAGTAGGCTAGGCGGCCTTGTCCGGAGTGCGGTGCGTGAGCGTTTCGCTCGTAGCGCGGTTTCGACGACTGTTTGCGGCGGGAGGAGTCTGTCTGGCCGCCGGGTGCATCACCATCCAACCGATGCCGACGCCGAATCTTTTCCTTGGAGAGGGTGGGGACGGATTTGATGCCGTGCCCCCCACGCTTCAGTCCCCAGAAATCGACGTATTGTATGCGACGGATCGAGCGCCCGAACGCGATAGGGACGGCCGCACGTACTACGGCGCGGGGCGGTCGGCGTCGCTGGCGCTTGGCGTGGCGCGCGTGCGGCTCGGGCAGGGTCTGGACTGGGACAGGCTCACTGCATTGAGCCGGGTTGACCACGACGAGCGGGACCGCGAGGCGGCACTGATCGAGGCGGCCGAGTTCGCGCGGTTTCCGGACACGCAGGTTCGGCTGGGAGTGAACAACGGCGTGGCGGGAGTACGGCCGGAGATTGCGGAACAGGAATCGGCCGTCGTCGAGCGGTTGCATGCGGAACTGTCTGCGCGGCTAGTGCACACGCCGCGGAAGGAAGTAGTGCTGTTCGTTCATGGCATCAATACGGCGTTCCGGAACGACGTGGCGGTGATGGCGCAGTTGTGGCATTTCATGGGCCGGTTCGGGGTGCCGGCGGTGTATGCGTGGCCCGCGGGCCGCGGCGGGCTGCGCGGGTATGCGACGGACCGCGAATCGGGCGAGTTCACGGTATTTCACCTAAAACAGTTTCTGCAGGCGCTGGTGGATTGTCCCGACGTGGAGCGGATTCACGTGATCGCGCACAGCCGCGGGTCGGACGTGATCCTGACGGCGTTGCGCGAATTGACCGAATACTACCGGGGCGTAGACGAAACGCCGGGTGCGTCGTTGAAGCTCGGCAATCTGATTCTGGCGGCGCCGGATCTGGACTGGCAGGTGTTCGTACAGCGGGTCGCGGCGGAGCAGTTGCTGGCGGTGGCGGATCGGACGACGATCTATTTGTCGCCGGACGACAAGGCGATCCGGCTGGCGACGATCCTGTTCGACAGCGGCCGGCGGCTGGGCCGATTGTTCGTTGCGGATTTGTCGGACCAGCAGCGGGACCTGCTCGCGGGGTTGCGGAACATCAGCGTAGTAGACGCGCGGATTTCGCAGGGGGATTTCTTTGGGCACGGATACTTCTACGCGAACCGCGCGGTAAGTTCAGACCTGATCCTGGTCCTGCGCGACGACCGCGATCCGGGAGAGGAGCACGGCCGTCCACTCGAGCGTGAGGAGTCGGTCTTCTGGCGTATTCGGGACGACTATCTGCTCGACGAATGAGCTTGATTGTCATTATTGACGAGATTGCTTCGTCGCTGAACCCCGCTTCTCGCAATGACGGTGGGGAATCTTATTCCTGAATCGGTGCGGCGGAGCGGTCGATGAATCCGGCCGTTTCGAGCAGGCGGAGGTGGAAGTCCACCGCGCGTTGCAGGCCGGCTTCGCTCAATTTGTCGAGCGTGTCGTGGTCGGTGTGGTAATAGGGCGGCGCGGCCATGAGACAGAAGGGTTGCACGCGGTCGCAGACGACGAAAAGATCGGCGATGCATTCGCGGACGACCGGCGGCGCGACGGACATGAGGCCGGAGTCCGCGATGAGGGTTGGCAGCGCATCTTCGATCAGCGGCCAACCTTTGGGCCCGGTGTAGGCCGCGCGGCGATTGGTGAGGGGCGGCGTGCCTGGTGCGACCGGGGCGTCGTGTCCGGGCTGCATGTCCAGGTGTTCGAGCAGGACGATCGTCGAGATGGACTGCATGCGGGACGGGCTCTCCGCCGCAAATGCGCGCATGCCAGCGCCTTCGTCGTGATGGCTCGAGAGGCCGGCGAACCAGAAATTCACCTTGCGCGCGGAGAGGGGAAGCGAATCGAGCGCGCGTTTGAGTCCGGCGAGCACGGCGATTCCGGAGGCGTCGTCGTTCGCGCCGGCGAAGAACGAATCGAGGTGACACGCGAGCATGACGGACTCGGCGCTGTCACCAGCGAGCCATGCGACGGTGTTGAGGCCCTTGCGCTGCATGCTCGGGTGGTAGCCGATGGTCACGGAGAGTTGCGCGTCGGAATCCGCGGCCGCGCGGAGTAACGCTCCGTCGTCCGAGTCGATGCTGAAACACGGGATCGGCCGGCGCCGAGTGGGGTAGACGTCGTCGGGCAATGCGAAGGGTTTGTCCACCGGCACGACGGATCGCCAGAGACCCGGCGGCGTGGGAAGCGAGAAGACCAGTCCGGCGGCCCCGGCGTCAACAGCCCGCTGATACAAATTGAGTTCGCGGACGCTGGTGCGCGCGACGGAGCCGTCCGCAGACGCCTCGACGAACGCCCAGGCGCCTTTCGCGCGCGACCAGTCGGCATCGGCGGCGATATGGACGATCGGTGCAGGGCCGGCGTTGGGCATCCAGGCGTCAAACGGGGCGGGTATCGCGCTGCGGAATTCGAGGCCAGTGGTCAGCTGGAGCGACCACTCGACAGGCCGATAGGTGGAGAATTCGACGGGCTCGACGTCCGCCGGCCGGAGTTGGCTCGCGAGCAGGTGCGCGGACTGTCGCTCGGCCTCGCTGCCGCCGAGTCGTCCCCAGAGATGCGACTCGCTGCGGGTGGACTCGGCGATTTGAATGTGCGCGCGGGCGATTGAGAGCAGGGAAGGCTCTGTGTCCTGTGCGGAAGCCGTGTGCAACGTTGAAACAACGGCAACGGCGGCGAGAAGTTGTCGCATTATGCTCGCACCTCGACGCCCATCGTCTCGAGAACGCGCGGGACGTAGCCGGGGTTGACGCCGAGCGAGGCGACCAGGCACGTCACGTCCGCCGAAGTGATGAATCCGTGATCGACGTACTTGACGAGCGCCCACGCCGCGGCCTCGGTCGTTCGGACGGTGGCGTTGGCGTGGCGCTTGAGCGCGCTGGTGGGCACGGCGGCCTCGATCGCGGGCGTGGCGTACCCCGCGAGAAGCGCGAAGGCCTTGCTCGGTTGAGGGACGTTATCCTCGATGCAGACGCGCGTGCGGAGGAAGAGCGGGACGTTCGCGGTGTAGGCGTCGCGCGGGACCTCGCCGCGCGCGCGGAACAACGCGGGATGATCGCGGAGTTGTTGCGCGACGTTCTCCTCGGACGTTTCGACGCGGATATACGCCGGCGGCGCGTCGAGCGGGATGCCGGGTTCGTGGAAACCCCAGTGGCCGTTCTCGCCGACGCCTTTGAGTTGGAGGTCAGGGCCGGCGTCGAGTACGAGACGGGTGTATTCGGCGCAGACTCGCGCGGGGCTGGGCGCGTCGACATTTAGCGGATGGACCGTGATGCGGGGGGCGAGCTCGCGCAGCGGCGAGTAGAAGTGCGTGTCGAGGAGATGGCGGAACGTCGCAGGATGCGACGCCGGTAGCGGATAGTCGTCGAACTGGAAGAAATCGGTGTGGGCCAGTGCGTCGCGGAGCGTCTCCGACTGCGAGGCGAGACGCACGAACGCGCTGTAAAACGGAAACGCGGACGGCGCGGCCATGACGAGGAAGCCGACGCGGTCCTGCGATTGGGCGAGGCGAATCGTTTCCAGCGCGAGGCGGTGCGCGGACGCCGCGCCCATCTCGTCCGGCGCGCGATAAATTGCGAAACGGACGCCGTGCAGTACGAATTCGCGCGTAGGGGCGGGTGGCGCGGGGAGTGCGAGCGGCGTCATTCCGGGAAACCGAAGTAGGCCTTGGCGTTTTTATAACAGATGCCGGCCACGATCGCGCCGACCCAATTGATGTCCTCGGGAATTCGGCCGAGTGCGATCTCGCGGCCGAGGAAATTGCAGAGGATGCGGCGGAAGTACTCGTGGCGCGGGAAACTGAGGAACGAACGGCTGTCGGTGAGCATGCCGACGAAGCGGCTGAGCACACCCATGCGCGCGAGCAGCGTCAGGTGGT
>CAYUZD010000302.1:0-4350 GCA_964449475.1 uncultured Nitrospirales bacterium | reverse complement strand
CCTGCCGGTTCCGGTGGGCGCCCGGCTCGCTCGCGTTCTGGGACAACCGCTGCACGCAGCACTTCGCGCTGAACGACTACCACGGCCAGCGCCGCGAGATGCACCGGGTCACGGTCGACGGCGACAAGCCGTTCTAGGTTCGGTTGGACGCGTAGGCTGAAGTGTGAATCCGGCGTCATGTGAGCGCTCGGTCGCATTGTTCCGGTGGTCCGCGACTCGTTCGTGCAAGAATGAGCATTGACAGTCTTCGCCCTCTACTACAGAATACTTCGGCAGTGACCGCGTCGTAGTGGACCGAGGGAGAGCTTCGGCGATATGAGTTCGGGCTTTGTTCGCCCCTTCAGTGTTAGGCGAAATCTGTACCGCGCTTCGAAACGCGCGCTCTACGGCGTTGTCTCGCGGCGGTGGCGCAGTTCCCGCGCGCAATCACATCGACTAGTTCGAAATCATCTTCGCGGGCGAAGTCCGGCGTACCTCGTCCGGCTCATCCGCGAGCATGCATTCGCGACAGCCGTTGCGATCGCCATTGTTGCCGGTAACTCGGCCCATGCCGCCTCCCCGATCGAACTGTCCGAAATCTCTCTGGATTCCGACGCAGGCGGGTTCGTCATCAACGGAATCACGGGATCGGATCGCTCCGGGGTGAGTGTCTCCTCGGCGGGCGACGTGAACGGCGACGGCATCCCCGATGTCATCGTGGGTGCCTATTACGCCGACGCGAACGGGTTCAACTGCGGGGAGAGTTACGTCGTCTTCGGAAAATCCGACGGCACGGCCGTGGAGCTTTCCGACATCACGGCTGGCGTCGGCGGGTTTGTCATCAATGGGGTGGGCGCGGGCGATAATTCGGGGTTCAGCGTGGCCGGCGCGGGTGACGTAAACGGGGACGACTTCGACGATCTCGTCATCGGCGCGCGCGGTGGCGATCCCGGCGGAGTGGGCGACGCCGGCGAAAGTTACGTCGTTTTCGGAAAGGCCGATACCGACCCTGTCGAACTATCCGATGTGACTTCGGGCACAGGCGGATTCGTCATCAACGGTTCAACGTTCATCATGCAAAGCGGCATGCAAGTCGCAGGCGCTGGCGACGTAAACGGCGACGGTCTGGGCGACGTAATCGTCAGCTCGAGCGGCTACTATTCCGCGCTTCAGGGCGCCTCGTTCGTCGTCTTCGGAAAGGCCGATGGGACGGCCGTTGAACTATCCGATATCGGAGCGGGCACCGGTGGATTTATCATCAGCGGCTTTAACGACGTCGACGGACGGGGTATGAGGGTCTCCGGCGCGGGCGATGTGAACGGCGATACATTCGATGACGTTATCGTCAGCTCCAATATCGCCAGCCCGGCAGGCAGGGATATCGCCGGCCAGAGCTACGTCGTGTTCGGCAAGTCGAACACCAACGCCGTCTCGTTGTCGAGCGTGGCTTCCGGCGCGGGGGGAGGATTCGCCATTAACGGTGCGTCCGAGGGCGACTTCTCCGGAACGAGTGTCTCGGGTGCCGGGGATGTGAACGGCGACGGCTTGGCGGATGTGATCGTTGGCGCGCCGGGCGGCGATCTCGGTGGCACCGAGTTGAGCAATCTCGGTGAGTGCTACGTGGTGTTCGGTAAAACCAGCACCACGGCCGTCGATTTGATCGACGTGGCGGAGGGCACGGGCGGATTCAGCATCAGGGGGAAATTCGTCGGGGACGAGATGGGTCACGATGTCTCCGGCGCGGGCGACGTGAACGGCGACGGCTTCGACGACGTCATTGTGGCCACGCCGTACGCTTTTCCAGGTGGCGGGACACATATCGGCCAGAGCTTCGTCGTGTTCGGAAAGTCAAACGGGATCGCCGTCGAATTATCCGCCGTACTCGCAGGTGCCGGCGGGTTCGCTTTGAACGGCAGTTACAATTACGACGTCGCCAGTGCGGTGTCGAGTGCCGGGGACATCAACGGCGACGGTCTCGACGACATTATCGTCGGCGCACCCGGCGCCAACGCGACCGGGCAAGCCGCGTCAGCAGGCGAGAGTTGCATCGTCTTCAGCCCGATTGCCGGACCCGTCCAGTGGGTCGATTTCGCGTTCACCGGCATACCCGAAGGTACTCAGGCGCTGCCGTTCAAGAAACTAGCGCATGCCGTGAACGCCGTTGCAGACGGCGGAACCGTCAACATCAAGGGCAATACCGCGATTCACACGAGTTCCGAATCTCTCGTGATTGACAAGGATTGCACCATCCTTGCCATAAACGGCACCGTCACGATTGGCGCGCCGTGACGCCAGGCATCGCGACGCCATGAAATTGAATTCCGTATACTCCGCGCGATGAGCGACACGCCCGACCCTGCGTCGGCAACACCCGAGCCAACGGTCGAGATCTCCACGTCACGCGGATTCGCATCGTGGCTCGCCGAACAGCGCGCCAGCCTGGCCATTACGACGTATCAGTCCGCTAAGCTGTTTCTCATCGGCCTGCAACCCAACGGGCGCTTGAGCGTGTTCGAGCGAACACTCGATCGTGTCATGGGGCTGTACGCGTCCCGCGAGGTGTTGTATGTCAGCACGCTCTACCAGCTCTGGCGCTTCCAAAACGTACTGCGGCCCGGCCAGATGTTCAACGGATACGACGCCGTTTATGTTCCTCGTGAATCGCGCGTCACCGGTGACCTCGACATACACGACATTTCCGTCGACGCTGGGGGCCACGCCGTCTTCAGTAATACCCTCTTCAACTGCATCGCCACGACGCACGACACGCACAACTTCAAGCCCCTGTGGCGGCCGCCGTGGATATCGAAACTCGCGCCCGAGGACCGATGCCATCTAAACGGGCTTGCCATGCGCGACGGCAAGCCGCGCTACGCGACCGCCGTCAGCCGTTCCGACGTTCACGATGGCTGGCGCGACAAACGTCTCGAAGGCGGCGTCGTCATCGACATGGAGACGAACGAGGTTGTCTGCGAGGGCCTCTCCATGCCGCATTCGCCGCGCTGGCACAAGGGCCAACTCTGGCTCATCAACTCCGGCACGGGCTATTTCGGACGCGTTGACCTCGACACGCGCGCGTTCGAGCCGCTCGTCTTCTGCCCAGGATTCACGCGCGGGCTCGCGTTCACCGGTGATTTTGCCGTTGTCGGATTGTCCGACAGGCGCAAGAGCCGGACGTTCGCCGGCCTCGAATTCGAGCAAAACCTCGCCAAGTTCGACACGGCTCCGCGTTGCGGCCTTCACATCATCGACCTCAACACCATGGACGCGCCGCACTGGCTGCGGTTCACCGGCATCGTCACCGAACTCTACGATGTTGGCATGCTCCCCGGCATCGTCCGGCCGATGGCCGTCGGCTTCAAGACGGACGAGATCAAGCGCTACATTTCGTTCGAGTGACCCGTCCGAAGTCGCAAGCACATGATCCGGCATCGAAAGTGGAAGTCGTATGAAGGCGAGACACATCGGGATCGTCGCGTGCAGCGCAAAAAACGGCACTTTGTTACCTTACAATCTGCCTCAATGCATCGGTCATGCTTGGGCGCGCCTGCTTACAACACGTCGCGCTGAACGACTACCACGGCCAGCGCCGAGAGATGCACCGGGTCACCGTGGACGGCGACAAACCGTTCTGAGGCGGCCCGCGCGATTGTTCCAGCATTGGCCGGTTTCTGGCAGTGGGAAACGGAACAATTTGAATGGTTTTCTAGACATCAACACTGGATTCGTGTACACTATTTTCGTGTACACTCCAGATGGAATCGTTACATGAAAAACGTAACCCTAAGCGCTGACGAACGCCTGATCGAAGCGGCCCGTGAACGTGCGCGGGCCGAGCATACGACACTCAATGAGCAGTTCCGGCGTTGGCTCGCGGAGTACACGCAACAGGACGAGCAGGTACGGCGGTTCAACGAGACCATCGCTAGTCTGCAGAAGACCATACGCACTGGAGGTCGAAAGTTTACGCGAGAAGAGATGAATGAGCGGCGGTGATTTTTTTGACACCAACGTGTTCATTTACTTCTTCGACGAAACCGCGCCAGCCAAGCAGACCAAGGCTCGTACGCTTGTCGAAAGCTCGATGGAAGCCAGAAGGGGTTGCATCAGTTTTCAGGTCGTTCAGGAGACCCTGAACGTCCTCACATCCCGCCTGTCAGCGACACCCGATCAGGCCCGTGAATTCCTCGTGCACTCGCTCATGCCGTTGTGGAGGGTCATGCCGGGCCAGCATCTGTACGAGCGAGCGCTGGCGATCCAAGGCCGCTATCGTCATTCGTTCTGCGACTCGCTCATCATCGCGGCGGCGCTTGAATCCGGGTGTGACCGGCTCTACAGTGAGGACTTGCAGGACGGCCAGCGAATCGAGTC
>CAYUZD010000301.1:0-4358 GCA_964449475.1 uncultured Nitrospirales bacterium | reverse complement strand
AATCCATCGTGCCTGGTCGCTTCGCAATCCGCGCAGATATGCCGCACCCGCGAGTATGCTGAGCGCAAGAAACGGCACGTCCGTCATAAACGTATAGCTGAGATTGACGAACAGTGGGTTGACGAGAAGCGTCAGACCGCAGAAGAAGGCCCACGTGCGCGACAGCCCCGCCTCGCGCGCACACCAGCACGTCCCCCACGCCGCAACCAGTGCGAGCACAAGCGTCGAGAGCCGCAGCGTATCGAAACTGAATCCAAACACTTTGACGAACGCCGCGCCCCAGTAAGCCTGCGCGATGAATGTGGGGTCGCCGAAAGGACTCGACCGATACTCGCCGGTCTCAACGAGGTGCTGGACGATCTTCGCATAAATCCAGTCGTCGTTCAGCGGAAAGTCGCCGCGCGGCGGAACCACGGCGACGGTCAGGAGCCAAATCCCCGCGAGCGCGAGATACGGCGCGAGCGGAGTATCGGCCCTGCGTTTCACTCTTCCGTAACGTGCACAATGGCGACGCGGGCGAAGTCGACGTAGAAGTGAGTATCGACTTCGAGAGCCTGAAAGAACAGACGGCGCCCGTCGCCAAAGCCGGGAATCGGATCGCCCATAACATGCCGCATGGAGACCGCAACGTGCCCGGGTTCGGAGCCGCCTATCAACGCTTCCGTCAACGGGCGTCCATTCATCGACGAAGGACGCTCAAGTCCCAGAATGCCGAGCAATGTGGGTGCGAGATCGGTATTACCGCTGGGTACCTTCGAACGCACGCCCTGTTTGAACGACGGACCCGCAGCGATAAATGTGTTCAGAATGTCCGCGCGGCCGGTCGAGCCGTGACCGGCCACGCCGCCCGACGCGGTCTGACCAGCAAATCCGAAGGGATTCAGCTGGTCGTCCCAATCGGGAAAGACGACGATGTCCGCTGAGCGGTCGTGCTGCCAGTGGATAGCGTGGAACGAAAGCGTGCCCGGTACCGAACCGCGGAACGGCCGCGCCGAATCGCCGTGTGTGAAGATGGGCCCGATCGATCGCTGCTGCTGTAGCACCACAACGATCGCCTCGATTCGCGCGGGATCGTGACCATCGACGTAGATGGCCCCGTCCGCGACGTGGACGCCGCTCGCGAATCCATTTTGCTGCAAAAACAACGCGAGATTGATGCCGCCAGTATGAGTCGAGAAACCGTGATCGGACGTGACGAGCACGTTGATCCGATCGGCAAGTCCGGCGTCCTCGTGGGCTTTCACGATGCGCGCGATCTGTTCGTCGACCCCGCGCAACGATGCGACGGTTTCGGGCGCGCCGATACCCTTGGCGTGGGCGGTGTGGTCGGGATCGGTCATCCAGAGAAACGTCACGTCCGGGTGAATCTCGGCGAGCGCGAGTTGGATGTAGGTATCGACCGTCCAGGCGATGCGCGCGGTAGACGGGATGTCGTCGGCGGGCGCAGGGCCGATCTTCGACTCGACGCGTTCGCGCAAGGCATCAGGCAGGATGACATCCACGTTGATGATTCCCGCGCCGTTGAGATTGGGATTGAGCAAATAGGACGAGCCAGTTGAGCCCGAACTGATCACGAGGTACTGCTTTCCCGCGGCATCGAGCACTTCGCCGATGGTCGTCGCGGTCAACAGCCGGCCTTCTGCCTCGTGGATGCGCTTGAGGTTTTCGTAGTCACTGGTATTCAGCGCGTGTTGGGGATCAACCGACGGGAAATACACCGAGTTTCCCATCAGGCCGTGCGTCTCGGGATAGGAACCCGTCGCGAACGACGCCGCGTTGACCCGCGTTACCGTCGGGATGACGGAATGGTGGTTCTCGAAGAAGACGCCCTGCTCGCCCAGCCGATACAGCGTCGGCATCGTCTCTCGGGTGATGTAATCCGGCCGTAACCCATCCACCACGATGACGAGGAACTGTTGCGGGACGTCCTCGGCGCTTGCCGCCGCCGGCACCAACGCGGTCACGAAAGCGAACAGGAGAGCGGCGGCGCGCATCGGCGTCACACCGCTTGACGGGCCAGCGCCCGCCGGCCGATGTCCGACCGGTAATGCGCGTGGTCGAACGCGATGCGGTTTACGGCGGCGTAGGCCCGGTCGATCGTCGTCCGAATGTCCGGGCCGGTCGCGGTCACATTGAGCACGCGCCCTCCGTTCGTGACCAACCGTCCGCCGTCGCGCCGGGTGCCCGCATGAAACACGACTGTTTCAGGCAGTTTCTCGGCGGCCTCGATCCCGGTGATGACCTTGCCCTTCTCGAACACGCCCGGATACCCGCCGGAAGCCATCACCACCGTCACGCAGGCCCCGGGGAGCCACTCGACCCGGTGTCCATCCAGTCCGCCGTGTGTGCAGGCATCCAGCAGCGGCAACAGGTCCGACTTCATGCGCGGAAGCACGACCTGCGTTTCCGGATCGCCGAACCGGCAGTTGAACTCGATGACCTTGGGGCCGTCTGCCGTGATCATCAACCCCGCATAGAGCACGCCGCGGTAGGGGTGGCCGTCCTCCGCCATACCGTCGATGCACGGCCGCAGCACGCAGGCCTCAATCACCTCGAAGAGCCGCTCCGTGACGACGGGCGCAGGCGAGTACGCGCCCATCCCGCCGGTGTTGGGCCCCTGGTCGTCGTCGAACACGCGCTTGTGGTCCTGCGCGGTCGCCAGCGGAATCAGCGCCCGGCCATCGCTTAGCGCGAAGATGGACGCCTCCTCGCCCTCGAGGCATTCCTCGATCACCACGCGTTGACCCGCCGCTCCGAAACTGCCCATCACCATCGCCGCGTCGATCGCGTCAAGGGCCTCGCCGACCTCGGCCGCGACGGTAACGCCTTTGCCGGCCGCCAGCCCGTCGGCCTTCACCACGATGGGCGCTCCGTGCTCGCGGACGTAGGCCTTCGCTTGCTCCGGATCGGTGAATTCGGCGTACTTCGCGGTCGGAATACCGTAGCGGACCATGAGGTCCTTTGCGAAGGCCTTGCTCGATTCGAGCCTGGCGGCCGCGGCGCTCGGCCCGAACGCGCGCAAGCCGGCGTTCGCGAACCGGTCCACGATGCCCGCCGCGAGCGGGTTCTCCGGCCCGATGACGGTGAGATGGATCTCGTGTTGCCTCGCAAACTCGATCAGGCCGTCGATGTCCATCGCGTCGATGGCGACACATTCGGCTTCGCGCTCGATTCCGGGGTTGCCGGGTGCGCAATACAGCTTGTCGAGCAGCGGACTCTGCCGGAGTTTCCACGCCAGCGCGTGTTCGCGGCCGCCAGACCCGACCAGAAGGACGTTCACGCTCACACCTCCGGCGGCTCGCAGCGCTCGATGTATTCGGCCAGCGCGCGGTCGTACGCTGCGGTCGCCGCGAACGCGTCCTGCGCGAGCCGGAAGCGCGTGGTGAACGAAACACTCCCCTCGTTCGCCTTCATTTCGTGCAGGATGACGGGGTAGCGATCGGGCGACACGACGGCGGTTACATAGCGGAAGTTCTTGGCCGCGGACCGCAGCATGGCAACCCCGCCGATGTCGACCTGCTCGATGACCTCATCCACCGAAATCCCGGGCGTGCGCACGATGTCCCCAATGCTGCGCAGATTCACGACCAACAGGTCAATCCACGGAAACTCGAACGTGCGCATCTCTTCCTGGTGCAGCTTGTTGTCGCGCAGCCCGAGCAGGCCCGAATGGACCTTGGGATGCAACGATTTCACCCGGCCGCCGAGCATCTCACGCACGCCCGTATACATGGCGAGCTCGGTGCTGTCGATGCCGGCGTCCTTGAGCGCGCGGCGCGTGCCCTCCGTCGTGATGAGCTCGACGCCGAATTGTTGCAAGGCCCGTGCAAACTCGACCAGCCCCGACTTATCATGGCAACTCAATATGGCCCGTTCGATGCGACGCATAGGCGCCCCTTGTAGTCCCCGGCCGCGCCCGGATTCCGCGCGGGCGCGCCATGATACGCATTGGAGCTCCTCTTTGCGAGTCTTGTTCGCGATCCTCATCGCGGGATGGATGGGCCTCGCGCGTGCCGAGGACGGACCCACACGGGCCCAACTCGAGGCGCGCGTCGACGAGATTTTCCATCAGGAGATCTCCGGCGGGCCGACCGCGGGCGCGGCGGTGCTCGTCGGAAAGGGCGACACGGTTCTGCTGGCGAAGGGGTACGGGTTCGCCGACATCGAGAACAAGGTCCACGCGACGGAGCGGACGATTTTTCGCCTGGGATCGTTATCGAAGCAGTTCACGGTCGTCGCCGTGTTGCAGCTCGTCGATCAAGGTGTAATCGAACTCGACCAATCGATCCGGCGTTACCTACCGGACTACCCGGAGGTGGGCGAACCGATTACGCCCCGCCACCTGCTCAACCACACGT
>CAYUZD010000300.1:0-4358 GCA_964449475.1 uncultured Nitrospirales bacterium | reverse complement strand
GCAGTTTCTTGCCGAACGCCGACCGGTGCCGCGCGTGGTGAATCGCCTGCGCGACTCCCTGCCGCATGAACCCCGCCGACGCCAGCCCGCAATCGAGCCGTGTGTGCGTGACCATCTCGATGATCGTCGGCACGCCGCGGCCTTCGTCGCCCACGCGCACGGCCCAGGTGCCGCTGTACTCGATCTCGCTCGACGCGTTCGAGTGGTTGCCGAGCTTGTCCTTCAACCGCTGGATAAAAAAGTTGTTCTTCGTGCCGTCCGGCAGGAACCGCGGCACCAGAAAACACGTCAGCCCGGCGTCCGTCTGCGCGAGCGTCAGGAACGCGTCGCACATCGGCGCCGAGCAAAACCACTTGTGCCCGTTGAGTTCGTACTCGCCCTCGGCGTCCAGCGGCTGCGCCGTCGTCGTGTTCGCGCGCACGTCCGACCCGCCCTGCTTCTCCGTCATCGCCATACCCATCTGTGCGGAGACCTTTTGATCCGCGGGGATGTGGCGCGGGTCGTATTCATTCGCGATCAGCTTCGGGATCCACGCCGCGGCGACGCCCGGCTCGTGGCGCAGCGCAGGCACCGCGGCGAACGTCATCGTAATCGGGCAGCCCACGCCCGCCTCGGTCTGCGACAGCATGTACCCCAGCATCCCGCGCGCGACGTGCGCGCCGGAGCGCGTGTCCGACCACGGCCACGAGTGCGCGCGGTGCCGGATGCCCAGTTCCATCATCGCGTGATACGCAGGATGGAATTCGACTACGTCGATGCGGTGCCCGTAGCGGTCGTGCGTCTTCAGCTCCGGCCGGTTCCGGTTTGCCTGCCGTCCCTGCTCGATGTAGTGCGCGCTACCGCACGCCGCGCCGAACTCGGACACCTCGCTCCTGGCCCAGCCCGCTCCCTCGCGCTCGATCGCGTCTCGCAACACCGCATCGCAGGCGAACAGATTGTAGTCCTCGAGCGGCGCAGCCTGATTGAGCACCTCGTGCGTGCCGAGCATCGGTCCCGTGTGTTCGACGTGCATCCCGCCTCCTCCGGCCTAGAACCCCATCGAGCGGCCGATGATTTCCTTCATGATCTCCGTCGTGCCGCCGTAAATCGACTGTACGCGCGTGTCGAGGTACGCCCGCGCGATCGGATACTCGCGCATGTAGCCGTAGCCGCCGTGCAGTTGCAGGCACGTGTCCACGACCCGGTTCTGCAACTCCGTGCACCACCATTTTGCCATGGACGCCCGCTCCGTCGTCAGCCGGCCGGCGTTCAGCTCGAGGATGCAGTGATCGAGGAATGTTCGAGCGACGGTCAATTCGGTCTTCATTTCCGCGAGTTTGAAGCGGGAATTCTGGAACGTGCCGATCGGTTTGCCGAACGCCGTCCGCTCCCTGCAGTAGCTCACCGTCCACTCGAGCGCTGCCTCCGCGCCGCCCACCGCCTGTGCCGCGATCGACAGCCGCTCCTGGGGCAGCATCTGCATCAGGTGGAAAAAGCCGCGGTTCTCTTCCCCGAGCAGCGCGTCCGCATTCAGATGCACGTCCTTGAAGAACAGCTCCGCCGTATCCTGCGCGTCCATTCCGATCTTGTTCAGTTTACGAGGCGGCTCGAATCCCGGCTGGCCGCTCTCGACGAGAAACAACGTGAACGCGGCGTGTTTTTCCGTCGGGTGGGTGCGCGCGACCGTGATGACCACGTCCGCAAGTATGCCGTTGCTGATGAACGTCTTCTGTCCGTTCAGGACCCAACCGTAACCGTTCCGCTGTGCCGACGTGCGAATCCCGGCGAGATCGCTGCCGGTATTGGGTTCGGTCATCGCGACCGCCAAGATGCATTCGCCGGTCACGCATCCCGGCAGGTATTTCTTCTTCTGTTCTTCCGTACCGTAAGCGATCAGGTACGGCACGATAATGTCTGTGTGAATAGCGAATCCGAGGCCCGATGCCCCGGCGCGCGCGATTTCTTCCTGCACGATGACGTTGAACCGGAAGTCGTCGATGCCCGGCCCGCCGTACGCCTCGGGCACGTTCATCCCCAGCAGGCCCTGCTCCCCCGCGGCGCGCCAGATCGCGCGAGGTACGACGCCGTCCCGCTCCCACTGCGCGTGGTGCGGCATCACTTCGCGTTCGATGAACTTGCGGACGCCGTCGCGGAAAATCCGGTGGTCTTCGCCGTAGATCGATGGGGACATGGCCTACCGCCGCGCGATCACTTGAGATCGACCAGCGGACGTCCGGCAAGGCGCGATCCGACCGCGATCGGCCGGCCCTTCACCTTGCACAACAGGACGAAGATGCGGCCCGGCGGCGTGCCGTTGCTGCTCGAAGCGCCGTTTTCCCAGATTTCCGCGACGAAGCCGTAGGCATTCGTCGGGTGGTACTCCACGCTGACCGATTCGAGGCCCTTGCTCATTTCGACGAGCACGCGCTCAAGTTCGTTCGTGTCGCACGCCGCCTGGCGCGGCTTTCCCTTGCTGAGCCGGTACGCGTCCACTACCGCGTCCGGAAAATCATGCAGCAATCCCTGTGACACGTATTGCGCCGCTTTGATGGGGTCTCGGAAGCGTTCGGCCATGGACTCGTCGTGCCGTGGTCACTCGATTTCAATGCGAACGATCAGTATAACATGGCGAACGAGGCTGCCGGGCGCGTTGGCCTGCGCGGCGCCGATGGAGTAGATGATGGATTTGGATTTCTCGAAGTTTATCCCCCCTGTTCAACAGGCCCACGCGATCGCCGCGCATCTGCCCGTCGCCCTCTCCGCGCTGGGCGTGCTTGGCACGCTCGCGGCCATCCTCATCAAGACCAACCGCGACAGCCTGCGGTGGGCCGTCGTCGGACTCTATGTCGTCCTCGCCTGCGCGGCCGTCGTCTCCGTCGAGACCGGAGAGAGCGCCCGTGCGCAAATCTCCGGCAGCATTCCCAAGCCCATCTGGGACACGATCCAACTCCACGAGAACATGGCCGAGCGCGTCTGGATGTTCTCGGTCGCCACCGCGCTCTGCATGGCGGTGAGCGTGCCCGCGCGCGGCGGCCTGCGCACCAGCATGAACTTTGTCACTATGCTTGCCAGCCTCGGCACGGTCGGCTGGGTCGGATACGTCGGTCACCTCGGCGGCGACCTCGTCTATTCGCATGGCATCGGCATCCCGCCGGACAAGGTAATTGAGTGGCGCATCAATCCGCCCGCCGGATCCGCGAAGCCGGCGCAGGAAGACGTCGGCCGCAACCTGATCCCCATCCAGGATTTTACGCCCGAGGAGGCGAAACAGGTCAGCTACAAGAACGATATCCAGCCGTTGTTCGAGGAAGTGTGCCTCTCCTGCCATTCGCCCGACGAGAAGATCGAGGCGAATCTCGACATGACCACCGTCCCGCTGATTCTGGCGGGCGGCGAGAAATATGGCCCGTCGATCATCCCCGGCAAGCCGGACGAGAGCCCGCTCGTCAAATACTGCCGTGGTGAATACCTGCCCCAGATGCCCGAGGATGACATGCCGCTTACTCGCGAGGAGATCCACCTGCTCCGGATGTGGATTGCCGCGGGCGCGATCGACGATACCGCCGCGTCCGAACCAGTTGCGCCACTCGAAGAATGACGGCGAGTTGCACGGGCGGCATCGCGCGCCGTATCCTATAGGTTCGATTGAATGGATTAAGGCGAATCGTCGCGGAACAGTTCCGCTCCCTCCGCCTGCGCACTCAGGACCGATGGCGCCGCCGAAAGCGCGCGCGCCCCGACACGCAGCACATGCTTGATATTCAGATCTCCCGCGCACCGTATGACCATATTGTTTAGCGAATTCGGGCTTGACCCGCGCTGCCTGGCCGCACTCGAAAAAATGGGCATTACCACGCCCACGCCGGTCCAGGCCGCCGCGATCCCCATCGCGCTCGCGCGGAAGGACCTCGTCGCCGTCGCGCAGACCGGTACCGGCAAGACGCTTGGATTCCTGTTGCCCGGCCTGACCCATCTCGCCAAGAACGGTCCGCGCCGCAACCAGATGCTCGTCCTCGTGCCGACCCGGGAACTATGCCTTCAGGTCCACGAAGTCGTGCACGACATCGGGCCTGCGCTCGGCATTACCAGCACCACCATCTACGGCGGCGTCAGCCTCGAAAAACAGGCCGAAGCGCTGCACAAGGGCCGCAACGTCATCGTCGCGACGCCGGGCCGGCTGCTCGATCACCTCGGCCGGCGCAATATCCGCTTCGACGACCTCGACATTCTCGTGCTCGACGAGGCGGACCGCATGCTCGACATGGGATTCCTGCCGGACATTCTGCGGATCATCGAGCAGTTGCCGGCGGACCGCCAGACGTTGATGTTCTCCGCGACGTTCCCCGATCCGATCGCGCGGCTCGCGGCGCGCATGATGT
>CAYUZD010000299.1:0-4365 GCA_964449475.1 uncultured Nitrospirales bacterium | reverse complement strand
CGATCGAGTTCAAGCCGGGCAGCGAAGTCGTGCACCACATCATCGGGCACGCGACGTCGAAGGAACACGCGGGCGACACGACGCGCGGCATGCTCGGCGGGAACGCGCCGGGTGCGGACCAGTCGGAATGGCCCGCGGGCTACGGGATTTTCTTGCCGAAGGGTTCGGCGGTGACGTTCGCGATGCATTATCACAAAGAGCCGGGGCCGGGCACGGGCAAATGGGACAGCTCGCAGATTGGGATGCAGTTCCACCCGAAGGACATGAAGGTGACGCACCCGGTCAACATCTTCCCGATTTCGTACGGCGCGTTCGAGATTCCGCCGCACCACAAGAGCTGGAAGGTCGGTTCGTCGCACACGTTCGAGGAAGACACGATTCTGTTGTCGATGCTGCCGCACATGCACCTGCGCGGCACGAAGGCGAAGTACACGGCGTTCTATCCGGACGGCACCAGCGAGCTGCTCCTCGACGTGCCGAACTGGGACTTCAACTGGCAGACGGGCTATGACCTCGCGGAGCCGATGACGCTCCCGGCGGGTACGCGCGTCGAGATGGAGTTCTGGTACAACAACTCGGATGAGCAGGCGGAGTTGGCGGGATTCAATCCCGAGCAGTCGATCCGGTTCGGCGGCCCGACCACGGACGAGATGGACCTCGCGTGGATGACGGTGGCGCCGAAGGCGGACCAGGAATTCCCCGGCGACTGATCCGGGGGCGCACAGTTGAGTTGGACCTTGGGAGGGGCCCGGCGCAGGCCGGGTCCCTCTTTTGAGTAGACACGCTGCGGGATGCAGGGCGCAATGTGAAGGCGGCGGCCCGCTGCCACATGGGAAGGAACGCACATGAACTTGAAGGCTGCGTTTGTGAAGACGATGGTGTTGTTGGGGCTGTTAGCGGTTCCGATCGCGGCGACGGCCGAGGAACCGATCCGTACGTCGCTCGATTCGTCGGGCGCACGGAGCTTCATGGGCCCGTGGACGTTGTCGATCGATTTCAATGGCCGTGCGATGGAATTTAACCTGAATGTCGTCGACCTCGAGGGCAAGGTGGGCGCGACGATCGATTCCACTCAACAGCCCGAACCGCTGGCGATCGAGGAGATCGCGATCGACGAGCGCGGGCAGTTGGTGCTGAAGTATCCGTTGCAGTTCGGCCAGCAGTCGTTCCGGATCACGTTGACGGCGTCGGCGGTACCGGACGGCCTCGAGGGCACGCTCAAGGAAGAGAGCGGATTGTTCGAGGCGGCGTTCACTGGCGCGCCCAAAGTGGACGACCCCGAAGGCCAGCAGCAACAGCGCCGGAACCGGCGGATGGCGCAGAACCAGGCGCGGCTGCGGTTCGGCAGCGAGAACGTGCAGATCAATTTCCATCCGTTGACGCTTGACTCGGAAGACCACAAGCGGCTCGCGGCGATCAAGGACGGCGAGGTGTTCGAGTTCGTCGGCGGCCGCGCGACGAAGCTGTTGACGGACGTGAACATGAAGTTCGCCGAGGCGCTCGTCGCGACGGAAAACGCTGCGCCGGACTATCCGGGCGTGTACAGCCTGTGGCTCAAGCGCGCCGGAGACGGCTGGCGGCTGGTGTTCAACGAAGAAGCGGACATCTGGGGCACGATGCACAATGCCGAGGCCGACAAGGCGGAAATTGCGCTGACGGCGGGCACCGCGGCGGAACCGTCGGACACGTTCAAGGTGCTGCTGGTGGAAGCCGAGAACGGCGGCGTATTGAAACTGGTCTGGGGCGAGCAGGAGTGGTCGGCCCCGTTCCAGGTGGAAGCGGCCCCGGCGAAGAGCGCCGCGGCGGCGAACTAAGCGAATTACCGAACTGGCACAACCCAGCGCGGACGGAGATTCGGGCGCGACACCCGGTTGACGGGGTTCGCGCCCGATTTCATTGTTGCGGGGCCGGTTCCTCCGGCGGCTCAGCGGCCGTGGGCTCTTCGAACCACCAATCATCCTCGCCGGCGTACTGCGCCTTGGTCTCGAGCTCTGCCGCGTACCATGCATCGAACTCGTCGCGCGACTCGATGGTGACAAAACCGCGCATGGTGTAGTGGTTGATGCCGCAGAGTTGCGCGCAGGCGATTTCGAAGTCGCGCTCGGGGTTTCCGGCACGCGCGCGGAACTCGGCCGTGGTGAGCGTGGGCGTGAACTTCACCGGGATGAACATGCCGGGGATCGCGTCCTGCTTCACGCGGAATTCCGGCAGGAAGAAGCTGTGGATGACGTCCTTGCTGCCAAGCTGGATGCGGATCGGCGTGTTGGCGGGCAGATGCAGCTGGTTGAGCGTCGTGATGTCGTCCTTGCCGGCGGGGTCGTCGTTGTCGAGCCCGACGCTGTTGAGCACGTCGTCAACCAGCGACGGGTGCGTGCGGCCGAAAACGCCGTCCGGGCCGGGATAGTGGACGTTCCATTGGAACTGTTGGCCGATGACGCGCACGACGAAGGCGTCCGGGTCGTCCGAGGCGGAGACGACCTGTTGTCTCCAGAACGGGAGCGCGAAACCGACGAGCAGCGAGGCCTCGGCGATCGCGAGGATCGCAACGGGCACGAACGGCAGCAGATTGCGGATGCCGCGGTAGTCCGCGGCGGGAGAGCGTGTGCGGCGAAACCGCACGAGCGCGGCGGCGTACCACGCGCCCCAGCCGAGGAACGCAAGCAGCATGATGACGTGGACGAAGACGATGAAATCGTCGATGCGTGGTCCGTGGACGGACGCGACCTGCGGGAAACCCAGCCAGCGGCTCATGCGAGGGCCTCGTCGGCCAGATGCTGCGGGCTGAAGTCGCGCGGCGCGCCGGGCACGCTGTATTCGTAGGGCCCGCGATGCACGACGGGCGCGGACGCGAAGTTTCCGTCCGCGAGCGGCGGCGACGGCGCGGCCCATTCGAGCGTGGTCGCGTCCCACGGATTGTCGCCGGTGCGGCGTCCGAAGACAAGGCTCCAGGCGAGGTTCGCGAGAAAGAAGACCTGGACGCCGGCGAGCGCGAACGCGGAATGCGACATGATTTTGATCAGGGGGAGGATGTCCTGCGCGTGGGCATAGGTCGCGCCGCCGTCGTAGAGCCTGCGCGAGACGCCGGCGAATCCCTGGATCAGCATCGGGAAGAAGATGCCGTTCATGAAGAGGAGCGACGGCCAGAAATGGAGATGGCCAAGGACGGTGCTGAGCCGGCGGCCGGTGATCTTCGGGAACCAGTGGTAGACGCCGGCGAACACGGCGAAGATGGTGCCGGGCGCGACGACGTAGTGGAAGTGGCCGAGGACATACTGCGTGTCGTGTAGGTAGAGGTTCGACATGGCGAGGCCGAGCGGCAGACCCGTGAATCCGCCGATGGCGAACATCGGGATGAAGGCGAGCGCGAACAGCATCGGCACGGGGAATCGGATGGACCCGCCCCAGAGCGAGGCGACGAAGACCGTGAGCACGATGACGGAGGGCACGGAGATGATCATCGTGGTGATTTCGAAGAAGGCGTTCATGGTGCCGCCCATGCCGGTGAGGTACATGTGGTGCGCCCAGACGAGGAACGACATGAACCCAACGGCGAGGGCGGACCCGACGGCGGCGCGGTACCCCCAGAGCGGACGGCGCGTGTTGCTCGTGATGACTTCGGCGACGATGCCCATCGCGGGCAGGACGAGGACGTAGACTTCCGGGTGCGCGAGAAACCAGAACAAGTGCTGCCAGAGGAGCGGGCTGCCGCCGCCGGTGTTCGCGATGGGTTCGCCGCTGACGATGAGGCCCGTGGGCAGGAAGAAGCTCGTGCCGAGCACGCGATCGCTGAGCTGAAGCACGGCGGCGGCCTCGAGCGGCGGGAACGCGAGCAGGAGCAGGAACGCGGCGACGAGCTGTCCCCAGACAAAGAACGGCATGCGGAAAAACGTCATGCCGGGCGTGCGAAGCTGCGCGATGGTGGCGATCATGTTGATCGATCCGAGCAGCGCGGCGGTGACGATGAAGACCATGCCGACGAGCCAGACGGTTTGGCCGGACGTGGCGGTGACGGCGAGCGGCGGGTAGGACGTCCAGCCGGAGTTCGCCGGACCGTCGGGCAGAAAAAATCCCGCGAGCATCACGAGTCCGCCAATCAGGTAGCACCAGAAACCGAGCAGGCTCAGGCGCGGGAACGCCATGCCGGGGGCGCCGATCTGCAACGGGACGAGGTAGGTACCGAACGCGCCGACCAGCACAGGCACGACGGCGAGGAAGACCATGACCGTGCCGTGCATCGCACCGAGAGAGTTATAGAACCCCGACGTCATCGCGCCGCCCGGCATGAGCACGTTCGACGAGTCGAACGCGTTTTCGAGGCCGGGGATCGGCCGGCCGGGATAGGCGAGCTGCCAACGGATTAGGAGT
>CAYUZD010000298.1:0-4370 GCA_964449475.1 uncultured Nitrospirales bacterium | reverse complement strand
AGCCAACGAAACCATAGAAACCCTCAATCTGCACGGCATCGAACTCATGGGCCCCGCCCCCGCCACCCTCCACCGCCTCAAGTCCAAATACCGCTGGAACTTAGGCGCCTTCGCCCGCTCCGCAAAAACCCTGAACACCCTCGCCCGCACCCTAAGAAACTCCTTCCAATCCCAAGCACCTTCCACAGTAACCCTAAAAGCAGACCTCGACCCGTACGGGTTGTTCTGAGATGCGCAATTCCCATCACGAATTACTCGTAGGGGGACTCGCGCGTCTCTCGAAATTCCACATGGTCTACTAGACCCAAGGAATCCAGCCTGTAATGACCCCGTGAGCCGGTGGTCTCCCCGCGTATCTGATGCGCTTCTCGACTAGATTGGACTATCACTACTTATGGGGCCAGGCGCGTATTCCAATTGACTCGATCATTCGACTTGTCGCCGACCGGCCTGAAATTGTTTCCATTCAACCGACCAATCGGAAGTCTTCCGTGAAGTAACTGGCAACCGATTCTTCTGTATTTCCAAGACGGATTCGACTGAATCGCATTGAGGTCGATTGGCCGTGACTTTAGGTGCAAACGAACCAAGATGCGTCTTTTTTGCACTCTTGAACGTAACAGCTTCATAAGGACGCCGAAAAATGGACGACAATCGAAGCGTTGATGATTGCATTGAGGACGGCCTCAGCCATTCAGGTGCGCGCCGGACTGACCGGAGTTCGAGCACTGTTGTCAGGGCACTCGGTCTAACATGGCTCGCCGGTCTCGCTGTTCTAGCGTGCGGATGTGCGACCACCAAAGACCGGGGATTTGTACAGCGTGAATGGTCTACGTCGTTGCGCGAACTGGGGATTGTTCCCCTGTTTCCGCCACGAGAGGATGTTTTTGTCGGTGATGTTTACGCTTCGAAGGACGACCCGGACAGCGCGGAGATGCGTCGCATCTTCGAAACGAGGTGGGGCAAGCTGACTGAATCCGAACAGACCAAACGACTGCGAATTGGTATGTCCTCCAGGCTCACCCGCCTCGACATCAATGCAGTCGCGTTGGCCGAATACAAAAAGACCATAGCCGTTCCAGCGACAACAACAGACTATGAGTCGATCTTAGGAAACCCTGCGATGGCCGCCGCCATCGAAAATATCAAGCAGAAGGAGACGGCGGTTACAACTATCGAGAAGCAGATCGAGGAAAAAAAGAGGAAGGCCGACGATAAGACCAAGGAATTAACCACTGCGACAGACGAAAAAAAGAAGCTGGATGAGGAGGTCAAGAAGGCTGCGGACGAACTCGAAGAAGCGAAGAAAAAGGGGGTAGGCGTTGCTGAAGCGCAAAAGAAGTTCGACGAGTTGTCCGTTCGCCAGAAGGAAAAGCAGGCAGCGCTCGACAAGATAACCTCCGAGAAGAAATTAGCGGATGACGAACACGCCAAGATTCAGGCCGACAAGAAGGCGGACCTGGAAAAAGCCAAGAAAGACGTGGCGGACGCCAAGGTCCTTAAAGATATGGTGTCGAAGAACCTCTATGCCCAACCGCGCGATGCCAAGTTCAATGTTTTTACAGCGGATCCACTCAATCCTCAAGGAGCAGACGACCTACCCAACGCGCGAATCAACCGTTTAAGGCTGGTTGGGTTTCCGCAGTTCTCTACGGTCAGTTTCACGCAGTCGGATCTATCTGCGCTTATCCCGATCGAGGCGATGATGCTCGGACTCAACATTTCAGCCTCGACGGTCAATAGGGTCAGTGTAAACGTTCCGGCGGCGGAGTCGTACGGAATCTCAGTAGGCGGTATCTACGAAAAAATCGCTGACAGCTCCAAGGGTGTGCCGCAGAAGATCGGATCGAGCTATCTGTGCGATTCGATCCTGACGCCACTTAAGTTCCTGTACCTCAGTTCACAGCCTGGCCCCAATTGGGCCAACCCGGAGGAACCCTACGCGTACGTCCGAGTGATCACAGAGGTCTTTTATGCTCGCGCCTTGGACGTAAGCATGTTCTCGAATCGCGCATTTGGAGCTAAACTCCAAGTCAGCCCGCCGCAATCCGAGACTGAAACGGGCGCGCCAGCCGATACGGATACCCCGCAGACGACGTTCGCCATTGACTCCCAAGCAACGGGTTCGCCGACTGCGGCCGCCACGCTCAAGAGCCTCGAAGCCAGGTTGGGTCAAGTCCAGACTGTACCCGGTGGTACGGTCCAGTTCGTAGGTTACAGTGAACAGTCCATCGGCTTGCGTCGCGTCTTCGATCGTCCGATTGCAATAGGATTCCGCGGTCTACGGCTCAAGATTGATGTTCGAACAGGAGAGATAGTCGAATCTAGCGTTACAGGCTCGGCCAACCCAGAGATCGTGCGTAGGTAAAAAGTCATCGGGATGGCGTGGCCAGAAGTATGACGCATCGATCGCCGCTAATGACTGAACGGGAGTGATGTCGACGTGGCCACGCCGTCGTAGATGTTGGAACTACAACTCCTGATCGATCATCCGAAGTCAACACCCCACCTAGAGCTATAGGGGCCCATCCGCGCCGGACCGGCGCCGGCGCCCCGGAAGGGAACGTGCTCTATGCGAAACTCCCACGCGCTCGGGGTGTGGCTGGCTGCGCTGATGTCCGCCCCAGGCTGTCTCACCGTCGGCCTCGACAACGAGTTCATCGAAACCGTCCAGGGCTACCGCGAAGACGGTAGCGTCGAATCGGTGACCGAGACCCGCTGGACCCAGAACGCCCGCGGCGGGCCGTTCACCGATGTCGAGCGGCTCAAACAGGATACGCTCTACCGCTACACCGGCCCCGAGGGCGAGTCCTACGACATCGGCCAGGGCTCCGGTGCCGAGGGCATCCGCGGCTCCGGCCAGCGCGACGCCCTCCTCGCCGCGCTCCAGGTGCTTGCCGCCGTCGTCGGCACCCTCGTCCCCGCACCGGCGGTTCCCTAGTCACCGCACGCGGACTTCGCACGGGATCGCCGCACCTTCTATTTGTTACGATCCCGGAACAAATCCGCAATCGTACGCTGACACACTCGTCGTACGATCCCGGATTCAAATGACGTGAGGAGAGGGACTCGCCATGCTGTTCCGCAGATTTGCGCTTGCCATTGCCCTCGTCATCGCGGCGGTTCCCGCGGTCACCTTCGGCGAAAAACCCGACCTCGTCGTGTTCATCTCCGTCGATCAGCTCCGCGGTGACCTGCCGCTCCAGTACAAGGACCGTTTCTCCGCGAACGGCTTCCGGCGGTTCTTCGACCACGGCGTCGTCTACACCGACGCGCATTACCGCCACGCAACGACTGTCACCGGCTCTGGCCACGCCGCACTCGCCACCGGCGCGAACCCGCGCGAAAACGGCATCATCGGCAACGCCTGGATGGACCCGAAGACCGGCAGCATCGTCTACTGCGTGCAAGACCCCAACCACAAACTCCTCGGCGCCGCCACGGCCCCCGCCACGGGCACGTCCCCCGTCAACCTGCTCGCGCCCACACTTGGCGACGCGCTCATCGCCGCGACCAGCGGGGCCTCCCGTGTGTTCAGCGTCTCCGGCAAGGACCGTTCCGCCATCCTCATGGGCGGCCACGACGGCAAGGCCTTCTGGCAGGACGACGACGCCGGACGCTTCGTCACCAGCGATTACTATTACCCCGCCTACCCCGCCTGGGTCGACGCGTTCAACGCCGCGAACCCGATGGACCGATACGCCGGAAGTTCGTGGGATCTCGTCCGGCCGGAGTCGGAATATGTGAACCCCGACGTTCGTGAAGTCGAACTCAAGCACCCCCTTCTTGGCAACACGTTTCCTCACTCGCTCGCGGGACTCGAAGGCGGAAAACTCTACGCGGCCATTTCCGCCTCGCCGTTCTCCGACGAACTCACGATCGACTTCGCCAAAGCCACCATCGAACACGAGGAACTCGGCAAGCGCGGCGCCACCGATCTCATCATGCTCAATCTCTCCGCCACCGACATCATCGGCCACGCCTTCGGCCCGGAAAGCCGCGAACAGGAGGACAATCTGCTACGGCTCGACGCGCAACTTGCGGGATTTTTCGACTATCTCGACACGCGCTTCGGTGCCGGCCATGTGCTCATCGCGCTCAGCGCCGACCATGGCGTAGACGGCAACCCCGGCGGCAAACCATCCGGCCAGCTCGACACCACCGCCCTCGTCAACACCATCAAGCAAGCGCTCGAATCCAAGTTCGGCCCGGATGACTACTTGCTCCCGATCCGCGAGGCCTATATCACCTTCACACCCGCCCTGCGCCAGAAACGACCCGCCGAGATCGACGCCATGCAGGACGTCGCCGCCGAGGCCGCGCTCACCGTCCCCGGAATCGCCTACGCCGTGCCCGCGCACAAGATCCTT
>CAYUZD010000297.1:0-4388 GCA_964449475.1 uncultured Nitrospirales bacterium | reverse complement strand
CGGTGCTGACGTGGACGAGGACCGGCATACCGGCTTTGCGCGCGGCCTCGATGACGTTGCGCGTACCTTGCACGTTCACGCGATCGAACTCGGCGGGATCGCCCCAGACGTCGACTTTGGCCGCGGCGTGAAAGACGGCGTCGCATCCTTGCATGCCTTCGACCATCGCGTGGACGTCGTCGAGATCCCCGCGGATGGGTTCCGCGCCTGACGCGGCGACGGTCTTTGCCGCCGCGTCGGAACGGGCGAGTGCGTGGACCTCGACGCTGCGATCGAGGAGCGCGGCGATGAGCGTGCGGCCGACGAAGCCTGAACCGCCGGTGACGAAGGCGCGCTTCATCGGTGGGTTACTTGTCCTCGGTGGCTTCCTTGACCTTGTCGCCGAGGTTGTCGAGGGCATCGGCGCTTTCATCGACGGCTTCGTCGATCGCTTCGCCGGCCTTCTCGAGATCGCTCTTTTCTTCACAGCCGACGACGCCGAACGAGACGGCGAGGGCGAGCATTCCGGCGGACATGAGACGCTTCAAATCCATGATGGGAACCTCCAGAGGCAATGCAGGCCGCAGCGGCCCGGATGGATCGATGATAGCGGAAGCCGCGGCGCGACGCTAGGGAGTTATCCGCCGGGGGCGAGCCGGTCGGGGCCTTCCTTGCCCGCGGTGCGTTCGTAGTGGCCTTTGCCATTGCGGCGATAGGCGGTGAACCCGAGGCGTTCGAGGTTCTTGTCGCTGAGTTGGGACTTTTGTTGGAGGTCGCTGCCGGGCCCGGCGATATTGACGGGCCGAAAGACGCGGCGCACGGGCTGGCCGGTTTCGGGATGCACCTCGAGCGGCGGATCGGATATGCGGCGTTCGACCTGGAAGGTCTCGCCGGCGGACCCGTCATCGTTCACGATTTCGTAGGTGTAGAGGGGCATCGATGCGGTTGTCCTTCGTACGCGGTAATTTTAGCACGGATGCGCGCCGGGTTGATCGAGCGTTGCACGCCTAAGCTGAACTTCGCTTAGGCGTGGCACCCCGGTCCGAGCAACCGGGGGAACGGTACGTGTGATTGTCAGGCGTGGGCGACTTCGTAGGCGGCGATCTTGTCGGCGTGGCGGAGCGTGAGGCCGATTTGGTCCCAGCCGTTCAGGAGGCGCTCCTTGAGGAAGGGGTCGAGATCGAACTTGATCGTCGAGCCGTCGGGGCGCGTGACCGTCTGGGATGGGAGATCGACTTCCAACTGGTAGCCCGCGTTCGCGAAGACGTCCTTGAAGAGACCGCCCACCACGGCGGCGTCGAGTACGATGGGCAGCATGCCGTTGTTAAAGCAGTTGTTGTAGAAGATGTCGGCGAACGACGGCGCGATGATGCAGCGGAAGCCGTAGTTGTCGAGCGCCCAGGGGGCGTGCTCCCGCGAGGATCCGCAGCCGAAGTTGTCGCGGGCGATGAGAATGGACGCGCCCTTGTAACGGGGCTTGTTGAGTTCGAAGTCGGGATTGGGCGAGCCGTCCTCGCGAAATCGCCAATCGAAAAACAGACCGTCCTCGTACCCCGTGCGCTCGATACGCTTGAGAAACTGTTTTGGGATGATCTGATCGGTGTCTACGTTTTGCCGATCGATGGGGGCGACCACGCCCTTCAACGTCGTGAATTTCTGCATTGCGTTTCCTCGCTTTCAATTCGATGTTGCCGGGTTAGCGATCGCGCAGGAGCGTGATCCTCCCGGACTACCGCGTTGCTTGTCCGTAGCGGTTGTGTGCGGTACGCGCGCCGCCGCCGTGGTTGCTGAGGTCGAAGAGCACGCCGACGATGACGAGCGCCAGCGCCCAGCCGTCGATGGAGCCGTGCTCGTTCTTGCCGATGGTGTATGCGCATGTGGTGAACGGCATGAAGAAGAAGCCGAGCAGCGGCCAGAGTATGGTCGAGAACGCCCGGCCGCCATACCCGGTGAGCCACATGAAGAAGAGCGTGAGTCGCGGGAACATCGCCGCGACGATCATGAGGCAACAGGGCATGGCGGGCCGGCGTTCTCAGACCGCTGTGCCTGGACACCGGCACAGCGAGCGATTCATCGCTTAGTTGTTCGCTGGCTGTTCGGCTGCACCTGCCGCTTCGTCGATCTTCTCCATGTCCAACCCGCCGAGGCCGCCGCCTTCGCTAGAGGTGCCGCTTTCCGGAGCGGGTTCTTCTTCCTTGGCGCAACCGATTGCGCCGAGGGCGAGCACGCCCGACAACACGACTGCCGCGAATTGCTGTTTCCAACGCATGTGCCGATCCTCCTTTGATGTGGCCAATTTGTTCACGAAAGCGTCCGCTTTCGGTGCAGACCCCGCATGTGTCTCCGTTGGCCGCCTATCACGATATACCTCGGGCGACGCCGTATCCAACTAGTCTGACCTCCGGAATTCGGCGCCGGATTTGTGCAGGCGCTCCGCGAAGGTTTCGTACATATCCGTCGCGACGAAATCGACGCGGGCGTCGATGGCCGCCTGCCAGCGCTGGGCGGCGGCGTCGAGCGAGCCGAAGTTGTAGCCCGGGTCCCAGCCCTGGGCCTCGGCGCGGCCGTGACCATTCAAGGTGTAAAAGCGAATAAAGTAGCCCATGGCGTGAGCATGGTCAGTGAGCGCGCGGAGCCGGGCGTTGTCCTCCGCGGTCCAGTCGCCGGCGCGGCCTTGGCCACCGGCTTCGACGACGCTCCAGGGATTGTTCCACCAGCGGCGGAAGTTGTCGGCGCGCTGGGTGACGATTTGGTCCGGCGGAACCGATGCGACGAAGGCCGCGCGGTCGGCGCCGGAAAGGCCTTCAGGTACGTTGAGCGAGGTTTGAGCCGCGCCGAAAAGGACAATGCGGCCGCCCACAGGTACCTCGTTGTAGAAGACGTCGAATTGGCCGCCGGCGCCGCTCGCGAGGACGAGTAGTGGACGGACGTCGAACGGGGAGACAGCGTTGATGTCGTCCGACTTGATGGCCGAGGTCAGAATGTCGTCGTAGGGCGCGAGCATATCGCGCACGGCGCGGCAATGTTCCGGCGAGCTGTTCTTGAAATCGACGTTGAGCGTGACGAGCGGCCAGTTCGTCTTGTCGGCGGCGCGCAATGCCTCGCGCAGTGCGGGCGCGATGCGCGAGAGGAAGTATTCGTCGAGCGTGGGTTCTTCGCCGGTGAAGGGTTTGCCGTGCGACACGATGCTTTTGCCATCGACCCATTCGAGGTCGGGCTCGACGGCGAGCGGCATGCCGGTCGACAGCGCGCGTTCGATGCGGTCGGCCCAGCGGCCCTGATAGGGGTAACAGTTGTGCGCGTCGAGGAGCGTGCGCGCGCCGGGGGTGAGAGTATCTTCGGCGGAGGCCGCACGACAGATCGCGAGGATAGACAGAGTTAGAACGCGGGTGGTTTGCGTTAGGAGATTGTTTCGTCGCACAACCCACTCCTCGCAATGTCGAATCAATTGAAGTTCCATTTGCGGATGTCGGTGAAGTGGCCGGTGACGGCGGCGGCGACGGCCATCGCGGGGCTGACGAGGTGCGTGCGTCCGCCCTTGCCCTGGCGTCCTTCGAAGTTGCGATTGGACGTGGAGGCGCAGCGATCCCCGGGGTTCAGGCGGTCCTCATTCATCGCGAGACACATCGAGCAGCCCGCTTCGCGCCATTCGAAGCCGGCGTCCCTGAAGACTTTGTCGAGCCCTTCGGCCTCGGCCTGTTCCTTGACCTGGTGCGAGCCGGGGACGACGAGGGCCTGTTGGATGCTCTTGTGGACTTTGTGGCCCTTGACGACTTTTGCGGCGGCGCGCAGGTCTTCGATGCGGCTGTTAGTGCAGGAGCCGAGGAACATCTTGTTGATGTTGATGGATTGGATGGGTACGCCTTCATCGAGACCCATGTACGCGAGCGCGTTCTTCGCGGATTCGCGGACGTTGGCGTCGGCGATCTCGGCGAGGACGGGTGTACGGCCGGAGACGCCGGTGACCATGCCGGGGGAGGTACCCCAAGTGACCTGCGGCTCGATGTCCTTCGCTTCGAGGATGACGGTGCGGTCGTATGAACAGCCGGGGTCGGACGCGAATGTCGCCCAGCGCCTCGTCGTTGCGTCCCACGCGGCGCTGTTCTGGATGCGCGGGCGTCCCTTGAGGTAGGCGAAGGTCTTTTCGTCCGGCGAAATGAGGCCGGCGCGGGCGCCGCCTTCGATGGACATGTTGCAGACGGTCATGCGGCCTTCCATGCTGAGGGCGCGGATGGCGTCGCCGGTGTACTCGATGACGTAGCCTGTGCCGCCGGCGGTGCCGATTTTTCCGATGATGGCGAGGATGATGTCCTTGGCGGTGAGGCCGACGGGCAACGTGCCGTTGACGCGAATCTCCATCACCTTGGCTTTTTTCTGGATGAGCGTCTGCGTGGCGAGGACGTGCTCGA
>CAYUZD010000296.1:0-4407 GCA_964449475.1 uncultured Nitrospirales bacterium | reverse complement strand
CCGTACATCCAGCGTTCGATGGCGGCGATATGGCGGACGAGATCGCCGAGGGTCCATTTGTTTGGGGCGTAGGCCCAGTCGATGCGGTCGCGGGGGATCGCGTCGATGACGCGGAGGGTGCGTCCGCGGACCTTTTCGTAGTAGTCGATGAAAGATGAAATACTGAGCACGTCCATGCGCGAACTCCAAGCCCCGCATTTAGGATACCGATGCGCATGCGCGATCGCTACCATGGGTCCCGACATCTGAAGACCGACATGATGACGAAGATTCAGACCACACACCTGTTTCCGGAGTTGAGCCGGCGGTTCGTTGCGCTGTTGGAGAGCCTTGGCCCGGAGGATTGGTCGAAACGCGTATCGCCCGCATGGACCGTTCAAGACGTTGTGGCGCATCTCATCGACAGTTCGCTGCGGCGCCTGTCCGCGCAACGCGACGGGTACACCGCGCCGGGCGCGCTGTCGACGGGCGACTACGAGACGTTGCTCGCCTATTTGAACCGGCTCAATGCGGACTGGGTGCGCGCCATGCAGCGACTGAGCCCTCGAGTGTTGATCGATCTCGTGGTGACGAGCGACAAGGAGCTTATGGAGTTGTTCGCGGGCCTCGATCCGAACGGTCCGGCAATGTGGCCTGTCGCGTGGGCGGGCGAGACGGAATCGAGGAACTGGTTCGACATCGGCCGCGAGTACACCGAAAAGTGGCACCACATTCAGCAGATCTTCGAAGCGACCGGCCGGCCCAGCACCATCCTAGGTCGCGAACTCATGTACCCGTGCCTGGACTGCCTCATGCGGGCGCTACCGCACGAGCTCACGCGATGTCGGCGCTCTGCGGGCACGGCCGTGTGCGTGACGATTGCCGGCGACGCGGGCGGCGCCTGGTGTGCGGTGTCGGATGGGGAGAGGTGGAAGCTGGTGGCCCCTCGGGTTGCGAAACCGGCGGCAATGATAGAGATGCTTGAAGCACACGCGTGGAGAGTGTTGATGATGCGCAAAAACGCCGATGAGATTCTGGCGATGTACCCGGGGATTCGCCTATCGGGCGACAGGGAATTGGGAGTCGTCGTGCTCGAAATGGTGTGCGTGATGGCCTGAAAACGGCACTGGATGTTCGCGTCCGAAAATGGCTAGTCCGTGGGGCGGACGGGTGGTAGACTGCGGGCATGGTGATTGACGCGGACATTTGCTACCGGGCGCTGCGGACACGGGACGCGCGGTTCGATGGGCGGTTCTTCACGGGCGTGAAGACGACGGGGATTTATTGCCGGCCGGTGTGTCCGGCGCGGACGCCGTTCCGGAAGAACGTGACGTTCTTCGCGTGCGCGGCGGCCGCGGAGGCGGCGGGGTTCCGGCCGTGCCGCCGTTGCCGTCCGGAGACGTCGCCAGGGACGCCGGCGTGGCTGGGCACGTCGTCCACGGTGTCGCGCGCGTTGCGGCTGATTCACGAGGGATATCTCGACGAGCAGGGCGCGGACGTGCTGGCGTCGCGGCTGGGCGTCGGCGAGCGGCATTTGCGGCGGCTGTTCGACGAGCACCTGGGTGCGTCGCCCATCGAGGTGGCGCTGTCGCGGCGGCTACACCTCGCGAAGCGGCTGCTGGACGAGACGCCGCTGCCGATCACGGACATCGCGTTCGCGAGCGGGTTTAGCAGCGTGCGCCGGTTCAACGACGCGTTCACGAAGACGTTCCGCCGCGCGCCGCGCGAAATGCGCAAAGACGAGTCGAACGGGCGCGCGCGAGCGGACACGTCGCGACCGATCGAGGTGCGGCTGAGTTACCGGCCGCCGTTCGACTGGCGCGGCTTGCTGGCGTTCTTCGGGCAGCGCGCGCTGGACGACATCGAGGCAGTCGAAGACGGCACGTACCTGCGGACGGCGCAGTTTGGCGACGCGACAGGGATCGTGCGCGTGGAGCACGACGCGGCGCGGCGGCAACTTGCCGTCAGTGTACCTCCGCAACTGGTCGCGGCGTTGCCCGAGATCACGCGGCGCGTGCGGCGGTTGTTCGATTTGGAGGCGGAACCGTCCGGCGTGCGCGAGGTGCTGGGCGCGGACGGGACGCTGAAGGCGCTGGTGAAGAAGCGGCCGGGACTGCGCGTGCCGGGGGCGTGGGACCCATTCGAGATTTCGGTGCGCGCGATCGTGGGGCAACAGGTGAGCGTGGCAGCGGCGCGGACGGTGTGCGGACGGATCGCGGCGCGGTACGGCGCGGCGCTTGATCCGGAACGGAGAAACGGGTTGCAGCGGGTCTTCCCGAGCGCGGGCGACCTCGTGAACGCGCGGATGTCGGGGCTGGGTCTGACTGGCCGGCGGATCGCGACGATTCGCGCGATCGCGAAGGGGATGACAAACGGCGACCTGCCGATGGGGACGGGCGCGAACCTCGAGGAGACGGTCGCGCGGTTGACAGAACTTCCAGGCGTGGGCGCGTGGACGGCGCATTACATCGCGCTGCGCGCGCTGGGCGAGCCGGACGCGTTCCCGACGGGCGACCTGGGCCTGATTCGCGCGTGGGAAGGCCTGACGCGCGCGGGCGTGACGGCGAAGGAACTCGATGCGCGGGCGGAGGCGTGGCGGCCGTGGCGTGCGTATGCGGCGCTACACCTGTGGACGAGCCTGACGAAGGGAGGCGGATGATGTCGCACGACGATGTGGTCTATACGTACATGAAGAGTCCGGCGGGATCGATTCTGCTCGCGCGGTGCGAGGCGGGCATCACGCACATCCAGTTTGAGGAGGGGAAATACAGCGTCAAGCCGCGGCCGAACTGGCGGCGGGAGGACGCGCCGTTGATGGAGGCGATCGACCAGTTGCGCGCCTATTTCGACGGCCGGCGGTTCCGGTTCGACTTGCCGCTGGCGCCGGCGGGCACGCCCTTCCAACAGCGCGTGTGGGACGCGCTGAGGCGGATTCCGTGTGGCGAGACGCGGAGTTACGGCGAGATCGCGGACGCGATCGGGTTCCCGGCGGGGTCGCGGGCGGTCGGCGCAGCGAACGGGCGCAACCCGATCGCGATCGTGATCCCGTGTCACCGCGTGATCGGGGCGAACGGGAGTCTGACGGGCTACGCGGGCGGGTTGCGGATCAAAAAGGCGCTGCTCGATCACGAGAACCGCATGGCGAATAAGGTCGGAGAGCAACTGGCGCTGGCGGAGGGGTGGTAGTCACTCTTGTCGAACATGCGACACATTGTCCGTTGACAACGGATCGATGACGGTTCATGCTGTGTTAAACGTTCAACTCGCATGGAGGTTGCGTCATGACGCTGTTGGCCGGGCTCTATGGATCTCTGGCGGCGCTAGCCGGATCACTCATCTGGGCGGGCATCACCTATGCGACTGGATATCAGATCGGATGGATGGCGATCGGTGTGGGGGCATTGGTCGGGGTCGGCGTGCGACTCGGCGAAGGCGAAGGGAAGGCTACTGCGCTCTTTGCCGGCGGATTGTCGATCGTCGCGATGTTGTTCGGAAACGTAATGGCTATTCAGATTACGTTGGATCGATTTGTCACGGAAGCGACGAACGAGATGGCATCGCGCGAGGCGTATGAGGAAGAGTTCGCGATAGCGGACGAGTTTGTCCTTTATACGACGGAGGAGAACTACGCGGAGTTTGTATTCGAAAACACGTACTACACGGAAGCGGATTCCGCGGAAGGCGTCACGAAAGAGGAGATAGACTTATTCCTCGCGGAGTATGCGCCGGAATTGCGCCGCTTACACGAGGAGCGGCCCGCGTTCGATACATGGAAAGCTCGCAAAGTCTCTTACTTCCGAGACTCCGTCATGGGCAACGCAAACGTGACCCAATTCGTTCTCGAGGATATAGGCGTCGTTGGCGTCGTTTTCATGATCCTCGGAATGGTTGCCGCGATGCAGATCGTCGGCGAATGGAACTAGAAGCTATCCTAAAACCGTAGGAACGCCACATAGTGTACTTGTCAATAGGCAAGAATCTATGCGTTTCGGCGGAGGAGATTGCTTCGTCGCATAGCCCGCTCCTCGCAATGACGGTTTTGGGATAGCTTCCAGTCTGAAAGCGTGTCGGCGTCGTACGGTGTGTGCGTCGCGCTGGAGCGCGATTCTTCCGGAAGCGACTCGACTGCCGTCGTAAAGCGCTCTATTCGGCGAGTTCGATTTTTCGCTTCTCTGGATCCTCATTCTGACGGTAGAGGATGGCGATATGGCCGAGGATGCCGGCGATGTCGCTCTGGGTGGCTTCGGCGAGCTGGGCGGTGAGTTCCTTCTTCTGGTCCTTGAACTCGACGAAACGGACCTTGATCAGTTCGTGGTCGTTGAGCGCCTGGCCGGTCTTTTCGATCACGGCGTTGGTCAGGCCCTGTTTCCCGATGTAGACGACAGGCTCGAGATGGTGGGCGAGGGCGCGGAGTTGTTTTCGTTGGGA
>CAYUZD010000295.1:0-4417 GCA_964449475.1 uncultured Nitrospirales bacterium | reverse complement strand
GTCCTCGGCTGCGCGACGGCCGGCTTCGCGCTGCTGCCCGCGCTCGGCTACACGCGCGCCACGCTCGTCGGCGCGGCGATCAATCTCGCCGTCGGACTCGCGGCTCTCGCGCTCGATCGCGGCCGCCGCGCGACGGACGGCGTCGCCCCGGCCGCTCCCGGCGCCGCTCCGGCGCGGCTCTCGTGGGGCGCCCGCGGCGTGGTGGCGGCGTTTGCCGTGTCGGGGTTCGCCGCGCTCGGACTCGAGGTCGTCTGGACCCGTCTGCTCACGCTGGTCTTCCTCGGCACGACCTACTCCTTCACGACGATGCTGACCACCGTCCTGTGCGGCATCGCCGCGGGTGGCGCGGTCGCGTCACTCGTCTCCGGCCGCGTGCGGCGGCCCGTCCTCGCGTTCGGGCTCGTCCAGATGCTGACCGGCGCGGCGTGCATCGCCATGCTCGCGCTGTTCCCCGGTCTGCCCGCGCGGCTCCAGGAAATGCAGCTCGACGGCGGCTACGAGTGGCGCGCGGTCGTCATCGCGAAATTCGTGCTGTCCTTCTTCGCGCTATTCGGCCCGACGTTTCTCTTTGGCCTGTCGTTCCCGATGGCGTTGAACGCGTTCGCGCACGAATCGTCGCGCATCGGCCGCGATGTCGGTCGGCTCTACGCGTGGAACACGCTCGGCGGCGTGCTCGGTTCGCTCGCCGGCGGCTTCGTGCTCATCCCGGTGCTCGGCACGCAGGATTCCATCGTCGGCCTCGCGGCGCTGGTCGCCTCGGCCGGTCTCGCGCTAGTCCTGGCCTCCAACGAGGTCGCGCTGCCGCGCCGCGGCGCGTGGGCGTTCGCGGGCGCGGCCGCGGTCGGGGTCGCCGTGCTCGTGGCGCCGCGGGACGTGAGCCTCGCGCTGAATGAGTCCTACCTGCCGCAGGGTCACGCGCTGCTGCACTACACCGAAGGCGTCGAAGGCACCGTCGCCGTCTCCGGCCCGCAGGACGACCCGCGCGGCGGCGACCGCGTGCTCTGGATCAACGCCGTGCAGGCCACGGCCACGATCGAAAAAGGCGTCAAGATGAACCGGTTTCAGGGCATGTTGCCCTTCCTGTTCGACCGCGACATCGAGCGCGTCCTCTTCATGTGCTTCGGCTCGGGCATTACCGCCGGCACGCTCTCGCTCAATCCCGTCGAGCGCATCGATGCCGTCGAGATTTCGCCCGACGTCGTCGAGGCAGCGCCGTATTTCGCATCGGACAACTTCGGCGTCATCGACAGCCCGCGGGTCCGCGTGATCGTGGACGACGGCCGGAATTACCTCCTTCGTACGGATGAGACGTACGACCTCATCACCTTCGAGCCGATGCCGCTCGCGCTCGCCGGCGTCTCCACGTTCTACACGGCCGAATACTACCGGCTTTGCCGCGACCGGCTGACCGACGGCGGGCTCGTGTCCCAGTGGATTCCGCTGCACAACGGCCTCGATCTCGAGACCGTCCGCGGGCTCTTCGCGACGTTTGTCGACGTCTTCCCCGAATCCACCGCGTGGTTCATCAACGCCGACATGTTCCTCATCGGGTCCAACCGGCCGTTGCGCGTCGATTACGCGGCGATCGAGCGGCGCCTCGCGGAAAACGACGCGCTGCGCACCGCGCTCGACCAGGTGTATCTGCCGGACATTCCCGAACTACTCGCGGCGTTCTTCATGGACAAGGACAAACTTTCCGCCTTCGCCGGCGACGCGGCGCGCATGTCCGACGACCGGCCCTGGGCCGAATTTGTCGCGCCCAAGCTGATCTTCGAGCGCAACGTCGCCGACTTGCTCGCGGCGCTGCAACCCTACCGCGAGTCCGTGCTCCCGATTCTGGATCTGCCGGAGGGCGCGCAAGGCGACGCCGTCCGCGAGGCCGTGCTCCGCCGGCACCGGGCGCACGTGCAGGACATGGAGGGCCTAAAGGTCTACTACGGCTCCGGCCCGCTCGCGTCCCCGGAGAAACAGTTCCGTGTGTCGCTCGAGATCGACCCGAACGACGCGAATGCCCGCTATTACATCGTCGAAGTGTTGCTCGCCCGCGGCCGCATGTTCACCGCATGGGAAGAACTCGACAAGGCGATCCCGCTGCTCGAGGAAGCCCGGAAATGGGGCCCGCACCGGCTCGAGGTGCAGCTCGCGCTCGGTGACGCCTATGCCGCCGCGGACAAGGCCGAGGACGCCCGCGCAGCGTACCGTTCCTATATGGACCTAGGCGGACGCGACCCGCGCGCCGCCGAGGCCCTGGGCTCCGCCGGGTCCGGCAGCTAAAGCCGCGCACTCCGACTGCCGATAATCCTTTTAGGAAGGGCCAGTGGCCCCGCCCGTGGCGGGGACTGCCTGGACGGCCGAGCGGCCCAAGGACGGGCCCACGGAGCAATATCATGGCGACAGTAAACGGAATTAGCGCGGTAAACGGGCCGACCGGACCCGTGCCGGCCCCACCGGCGCCGCCCGCCGACAAACCGCAGCCCCGCGCGGCGCAAACGGACACGGTGTCAGTCAGCGCGGCGGCCGCGGCACAGCAGTCGGTGCTGGCGGACGCAGCAAGCGACATCCGGCGCGAGCAGGTCGAGGCGGCGAAGGCGCGCCTCGCCGAGGGCACGTACAAGCTGCAAGCGACCGTGCTGCAGGTCGCTGCGCGCGTCGCGGCATTCGTCGACTAGGCGCGTCGAATTCGATCGATTCAAACCGTTCGCGGACGGCATACGGGCCGTCCGCGTTTCTATTTTACGTGACACGGGCGGTCCGTGGGTGTGGGTTCGCCGGCAAAGATCTCTACTTTTACTTAAGCTGACGCTGCACGGCGACCACGACGCCCTGGATCGCGACGTCTTCAGCCGGGACTAGAATGGTCTTCATGCTGGAATTGGCGGGCCGGAGTTCGATTTCCGCGCCGCGCGGGTAAAAGTGTTTCACCGTCGCGTCGTCGCCGACGAGCGCGGCCACGACGTCGCCCTTGCGCGGCGTCATTGTCGGGTCCACGACCACGATGTCGCCGTCGAGGATACCGTCTTCGATCATAGAGTCGCCGTGCACGCGCAGGCAGAACGCGCCGCGGTTCGCGAGCTTCACATCCACCGCGACCTCGTCCTCGATGTTCTGCTCGGCGAGGATTGGGCTGCCGGCTGCGATATGTCCGACGAGCGGCGCCATCGCCGCGCTGTTCTGGTATAACCCGGTCGCGCCCTTGGCCGTCACATGGATCCCGCGCGCCTTGGACGACCGCTCGATGTACCCCTTCTTCTCGAGCGCCACAAGGTGGTCGTTCACACCGTTCGTGGACGAGAGGCCGAACCGCTCGCCAATCTCCGCGATCGTCGGCGGCGACCCTTCGTCCCGGATGCACTCGACAATGAACCGCAGGATGGCCGCCTGGCGCTTGGTCAGTTCCTTACCCATGCGTTCCCCTTGATATGGCTGAACATTTATATTCTGAATACTTGTTCAGTCTTATTTAACCACAGTCCGCCCCGGCTGTCAACGGTTTTCGTGCGCTGACGCGGATTTCTCGCCTATACTCCGTGCTTTCGCGAATGGAGGCGTGGCGCGTGTCCGAATGGATCAGCGTGGGGAAGGCGGAGGGGATTCCGCCGGGCGAATCGCGCGTGATCCGGCGCGACGGCGACGAAATCGCCGTGTTCAACGTCGGCGGCGCGTTCTACGCCACCGGCAACCGCTGCCCGCACGCCTACGGCCCGCTCGAGCACGCCTGGATCGAACACGGCCGGCTCATCTGTCCGTGGCACGGCTGGTCGTTCCCGCTCGACCCCGCCGGCGCGCCGAACGACTCCCTGCCGCGCTACAAGACCGAAATCCGCAACGGCGAGGTCTTCGTCGCCTACCCTGCGATCGAGGCGGACAAGAGCTGGCGGTAGGCTCTCCACCTATTCTTTGGGAAAAGAAGGGAACCCTTGGACTTTTTTAGCGCCAATGACGGTTTCCGCATAGGCAACCCGGAGGGTTGCCAGAGAATAGCCGGGGGTCGCAGCGCAGCGAAGACCCCCGGTCCAGACCCAACCATTTCGCCCATCCTGAAAGGATGCCAGAACACGGGTGGAAATTCTGCGACCCCTTCAGGGTCGATCCGCTCTCCCACCGATTCCGGGGGGTATCGCATCGCTCAACCCCCGGCTAATTTCTGTCACACCTTCGGCGTGAACGACAGGACTCGTCCCTTACTCGATTTGGACGTGGGGAACAAACGTAATAATTCCCCAAGAGAAACCGCTTGGGCAGGCACCGGGATCTGCCCCGACACCGCTCGACGCTTACCCTCCGACAGAGGCGCCTCTATAGACTCTGCCGAAGTGTTGCCCTGCAATCGCGCGGAAATCCCTTGGGAAACAATGGGTAGGCTGGGTTTTTGGCGAATTCGGAACACGATTGGCCAGAAACAAAACACGGCTAAGCG